>JAFGWN010000155.1 GCA_016937115.1 Balneolaceae bacterium
AAGCAGTAAAACGTGACACAACAGAACCGGCGTGTTCTTTCAAATCAAAGACGTAGGTCGTTAACTGCGGAACTTGGGGTGACGGGGATCGGGCCGGTATCGGTCAAGGTGCCGAAGGTCCGCTCCAGGACGGGCGAGTCAGTGGTTTTTCGCTCTGCCTTGGTGCCGCCGTATGTGCGGCGCACCCGGACCTTGGAGGCGGCTTTGCCCTGGCTGTACCTGAAGGGGATCTCGACCGGTCAGATGGAAGAGGCGCTGGAGGTTTTGGTGGGGCCGGAGGCCAAGGGGCTGTCAGCGTCGGTGGTCAGTCGCCTCAAGCGCGAATGGCAGGCCGAATACGAGGCTTGGTGCCGGCGCCCCCTGACTCAAGACCGGTGGGTGTATCTGTGGGCGGACGGCATTGATAGGGGTCTGCGGGCCGAGGGTCAGAAGCTGTGCGCCCTGGTGGTCATTGGCGTCAACGAGCGCGGCGAGAAGCATTTTCTGGCGATCGAGGAAGGGGTCCGCGAGTCCACCCAGAGCTGGCGGGAGTTGCTGCTGGGGCTCAAGCGCCGGGGGCTTGAGACGCCACCGCAGTTGGCCGTGGGCGATGGGGCGCTGGGCTTTTGGGCGGCGCTGAATGAGGTGTACCCGGAGACGGCCCAGCAACGCTGCTGGGTCCACAAGACGGCCAATGTGCTCAACTACCTGCCCAAGTCGGTGCAGCCCAAAGCAAAAAAAGCCTTGCAGGAAATCTGGATGGCCGAAAGCCGGCAGGCGGCCCATCAGGCATTTGATCATTTCGTCCGGACCTATGGCGCCAAATACCCCAAGGCCGTGGAATGCCTGGTGAAGGATCGGGAGGCCCTGCTGGCCTTCTATGACTTCCCTGCCGAGCATTGGGTGCATATCCGCACGACCAACCCGATCGAGTCGACCTTTGCCACCCTCCGTCACCGCACCGATCAAACCAAGGGTTGTGTCACACGGGACTCCATGCTGACCCTGATCTTCAAGTTGAGTAGGTGTGCGGAAAAACGCTGGCTCCGAATTCGCGGCTTCAATCATCTGGCCAAGGTGATCGCGGGCGTGAAATTCAAAGACGGAATCAAAGTAACGCAGGAGAAAACCGATCGCAGGAACGCCGCCTGATCATGCCCATACACCAAATTTGACAATAGCTCTTCATTCGCAAGATAACCGTTTGATGAGCCGAATAAATTCGGCCCTACATTAGATTGGCAGCACGGATCAAGGAGATCTTAAATTCATGCCGTTAGATTGTATTCTCTATGCCAGATTTCCAGATTTAGTAACATCCATAGTAGCTTTTCATGATTTTGTCGACCTTTAATATGCTCTTGGATTATTTGGTTTAGTGCCTTTTTTTCATAGTAGCCAAGCGTTTTCGAGTTTAAGCCTAAAAGGTAATCGCATAAATAATCTTTCATAGAATCACGAAACCATTCATTTACAGGTACCCGAAAACCAATCTTGGGCCGGTTTAAAATAGATATAGGCAACAATTGCTTCATAGCTTCACGTAAAATCCATTTGGTCTGGAAACCACGTACCCGATAGTTGTCAGGCAAAGCGGATACAAATTCGGCTAGTTTATGATCCATGAAAGGCATCCTAGCCTCGAGGGAAGCTGCCATAGTCATCCTATCGCCTCTTTCTAATAAATTATCTGGCAACCAACTAGTTTGATCAAAATACAAAATCCGACGCAATGCACTATTTGTATCATCCGTATCAAATTGAATAGGGCAAGTTTCTTCTGAAACTCTTCCATTTATTCGAACCAACTTTTGGCGCTCATTGGGAGAAAGTGCACCAAACCAGCGCGGCATTCGGGTTTCCCATTTTTCTATGCCTAAATTAATGATAGCTGTTTTGTGTCTGCGAAACTTATAGGGCAACATATTTACAATGGATTCAAATACACCATGTCGAAGGAAATAAGGAAATATTTGATATAACCTTACATGACGCTCAAAAATGTGCTTAGGATAGCCGCCTAAGAATTCATCGCTGCCCTCACCTGTTAAAACCATCTTTACTATGCGGCGTGCTTCTTTGGACAATAAATATATCGGTATATCCGAAGGCTCTGCTATTGGTGCATCTCGAAAACGTACGAGTGCTGGCAACTCATCCATCAGGTGATTCTGAGATACTTTTAACTCGTAATGTTCGGTTTTGAATTCTGTCGCAATTAGCCGTGCGTAATCCAATTCACTATATGCCGATTCTTCAAATCCCACAGAGAAAGTCTTAATAGGCAGATTACTATAGCGGGACATCAATCCTACTACTGCGGAAGAATCAATACCTCCTGACAAAAATGCACCGAAGGGCACATCACTGACCATACGTATTCGTACACATTCATCCAAAAGAGCCAGAAAACCATCGATAGGATCCGAAAATTCCCGCTGTGGTATTAAAGGTTGTTGATCAGGAGGGGAATAATATTTTTCCTCTCGTAATTCACCATCTTGCCAGACAGCAAAGCTTCCAGGTGGAAGTTTGCGTATTCCTTCAAATAACGTTGCCGGTCCAGGAACATAACGATATGCTAGATAGTTCCATATTGCATGCAGATCAACCTTTTTTTGTATTTTTGGATACTCAAGTAAAGCCTTTATCTCTGAGGCAAACAGCAGCACTCCCCTCTTTTGATACAAAAATAAGGGTTTTTTACCAAAACGATCTCGTGCAAGAAATAACTTTTCGTGATTGGAATCCCAAATAGCAAAGCTAAACATTCCGCGCAGTCGTTCTACACAGGACTCTCCGTATTCTTCATAGGCATGAACAATAGTTTCCGTATCGGAAGCTGTTCTAAAGGAGTGGCCACGTTTTATAAGATCGTTGCGCAATTCCTGAAAGTTGTAAATTTCCCCATTAAAAATAATTTGAACACTGCCGTTCTCATTTCCTATGGGTTGATGGCCGGTATTAAGATCAATAATTGAAAGGCGACGATGTCCAAGACCAATGAAATGGCGATTATCTGATGTTAATGTTTCGAAAAATCCAGCGTCGTCTGGACCACGGTGTGCAATTGCTTCCGCCATGCGATGCAGAAGAATAATATTATTTGTTTTTTGGATTTGTCGCTCAACAACTATTCCTACAATGCCACACATAAACTATTCCAGAATTTCTGTATATAAACTCAAAAATTGCCCAGACAAGCGATCAATACCATAGTATTCCCTTGCTCTTCTGACACATGCTGCCGACATTTCCCGTAACCGATTACAATCTGCTAACATTGTCCGTATGGCATTTGCAACCTCCGTAGGATCGTGCGGTTTGACAAAAACTCCATGAACTCCATCACTGATCACATCGGGAATGCCTCCCATTCTTGTCGTTATTATAGGTGTTCCAGAAGCAAGGCTTTCAAGAACAGTGTAAGGCAATCCTTCAGGATGAAATGTGGGAAAAACGAATATATCCGCTTCCCGCCAGAAATGCACTTTCTTGTCGTTAAATATCGGACCGATGAATTTGACCCTATCTCCCAGTTCCAATGACTGCACTTGCTTTTTAAGTGCTAAATCAGCCGGCCCTGAACCTGCAATCGTTAACTTTAAACCCTTAATACCCTGTTGCTTCAGAATATGGACAGCCTCAATGACTTCGAAAATTCCTTTTGTGTTGACTAGCCTTCCAATATAGACAAGCCGCAAAAAATCTCTTTTAAAACTTTTTCCTTTCCATGCTGTATACGGGCCCAGATCAACTGCATTAGGGATAACTGAAAGGCGTTTATAGCGAGTGAAGGATCGATAAGCATCTCGTTCCACCTCTGCTAAAACCACAATCGCATCAGGCAAACTAAGCAACCACTTCAAAAATAACGTCAAGAGTTTGCTATTACCGAAAAACACTTCCGGAAGCTTCCCGCCATGAACTTGATACACAATTTTTTTGCCACACAATTTGGTTATGACCAAATAAACTGCATCTCGCCAAAATGATTTGGGTACTAAAGAAGTATTCAAGTGCACAATAACAGGCTTTAAAGTAGCTAATTTCCCCATGAGAGAAAACGGACTCCAGACAAAGCGGAAAAGCTTTCCAACAAAATTTTCTTTTCTCCCCTCACTCCCTATTTGAAAATGTACAAAATGAAACTCACGAGATAAATTTGAACTCAATATTTGATTCAGATGAGTAGAAACACCGCCAACAGCAGCTAACGGCGGGCCAAGAACCAGAATAGAGCTAATGTTAGCACCATTCATGGCAATAACCGTAAAGGATTTGGAGAATGCTCAATTTCATGCAAATATTATATTTTCTTAATGGGGTGCAAATGAACCCAGAGATGCCAACCTAATAAGCGGTCAAGCGGTAAAAATCGTACCGGTAATGGAGGCGCATGCATAAATCGTTTATAAGATTTAATAATTATGAAGTCAGGGAAATCTTTTTTTATCTCAGGAATATCATAAACTTTAGAATAGGGGTTTAAAGGACCATCTGTGTTATAGTGAATAAAGTTCTCCATGCGTAGATACTGCCATATTCCAAGCTTATGCGCATTAGCAAGGTGTTGACTGTAGATTCCACCCGGATCCATACCTAAAGTGTTAAGCAGGAACAAACCCATTCGACGAATCAGGCCAATTGATAAAATGTAATTTAAAGACCATTTGGAATAAACCATAATAATTAATTCTCCATTAGGCTTCAAAATACGACTGATTTCTTTTTGAGCTTGTTTTATGTCTGGAACATGATGTAGAACGCCGTGGCTGAATACAATATCAAAATTATTATCAGAAAAAGGAATGTTTAAGACATTTCCTTGTTTCACCGTATCATATGGAAGGCGACGAAGTTGAAGACGAGTTTGTGTCCGGTGTACAGACTCATTCGTTAAATCAAGTCCAGACCAAATTGCCCCGCGACGGATAATTTGCTCAGAATCAGCTCCTTGCCCAAGTCCAACTTCAAGAACCTTTTTGTTGTTGAAATTAATTCCATCCAGACATTGAAGAATATGTTTCTCTTCCTCGTATCTAAAACTGTCATAGCGTTGAAAAAATTTTTCATAATCAGTAGAGTGTCTTCCTGAGAGCCCTCCAACCTGGGCATCCCCACAGGGATGCTTCTGCCAAAATTCTTGAATTTCATTTTCTGTCATTTTTGACTTCCCTTAATAATAAAGGTATCTTAATACGCTACAAATAGCAGAGAGTGAAGGTGCCGAGTTATTGTCAAATCTGGTGTATAGCCAGTTTGAATGAGTGATGAACAATGGTCGCGGGTAGCGGATTTGCTACCTGTCAAACCAACAGATAAAGGCAGCAGAGCGGCAGATAACCGCAAGTTCGTTGAGGCGGTCCTGTACAGGGCACGAACCGGCTGTCCGTGGCGCGATCTGCCCAAGGAATTCTGCAAGTGGCACTCAGTGTATATGCGCTTTGCCCGCTGGGAGCAATAGGGTGCATGGCATCGGATCGCGGTCACGCTGCAAGGCGAAGTAGAACTGAA
>JAFGWN010000156.1 GCA_016937115.1 Balneolaceae bacterium
ACGAATCGCGGCGTATTGATTTGCAGTTGCGCGGACGTTCCGGCCGGCAGGGCGATCCCGGCGAATCACAGTTTTACGTTTCGCTCGAAGATGACCTGATGCAGATGTTTGGCTCCGATCGCGTGGCAAAAGTGATGGACAAGCTCAATTTTGAAGAGGGCGAAGTGATCACCCATTCGTGGATTACCAAATCGTTGGAGCGCGCGCAGAAGAAGGTAGAGCAGAATAATTTCAGCATCCGCAAAAAGCAGCTGGAGTATGATGATGTACTTAGCAATCAGCGTGATGTGGTTTATGAGCGCCGCCGCCACGCACTGTCCGGCGATCAGCTTCGGAGTGATATTTATGATATGCTCGAGGACCTTGTGGAGCGTGTGGTAGATGAACACTACGGAACCGGAGAGTTTGAGGAACTGCGTGATACCATTATGCGATTCCTGGCTATTGATATGGAGCTGGAGCCCGATGAGATGAAATCGATGAGTGACGATCAATTGATTGATCACATTATTGAGAAAGCGTTTGAGGGGTATCGCAAAAAAGAAGAGATGATCGCCCAGCCGCTGTACGAAGTTATTAAAAATATTGATGCTTCTGATGCCGAAAACAAGCCTGATCGCGTGCAGGTGATCTTCACCGACGGAATGCGTCGTATTCGCGTGGTGGTAAATGTAGAAAAGGCGCTCGAAAATGAAGGTCATGAAGTGGCCCGTGCCCTTGAACGAACAGCAGTGCTTTCCACCATCGACAATAAATGGATGGAACATCTGCGTGAGCTGGATTCAGTGAAAGAGGGAATCGGGTTGCGCTCGTTTGCTCAGAAAGATCCGCTGCTCGAATATAAAAAGGAAGCTTTTGGCATGTTTAAGCAATTGATGGAAGACATCAACAAAGAAACTGTTTCAATGATCTGGAAGGCTGTTCCCGAAATGCAGGCTGAACAACAGCAGTTACAGCAAGCCGGCCGGGAAAAAGCGAAAGTGGATATGAACCGGGCAAAAACGCAGCATTCCGATTCAACCAATATGGGATTCAAACAAGCGGCAGGACAAGGACAAAACGGTCCCGGTGGGTCGGGCCAGCAACAGCGAAGTGACCAAAAACCGCAGCCTGTTACTGTGGAAGATGAACCGGGCCGTAACGACTATGTGAAGATTCAAAAACCCGGCTCGGGTGAAGTCATAGATATTAAGTGGAAAAAAGCCAAGCGAATGATCGAGAACGACGGCTGGATTCTTATCGAAAAGTAGATGTTCGTTTCTGGTTATTTTGTTATTGGAAAGCTGAAATACACGAATAACCAATACCTAATACAACCAATAACAACCATGGAAGTCCTCGGTATTGACATAGGCAGTTACGGGATAAAGGGCTGTATCGTTGATACAAAAGAGGGAAAAATTCTTTCCGATCGCTACAGCACGCCGCCGCTGGATGATACCTCACCGCATAAAATTCTTTCCCGGATGCACGAAGTTGTTAAAAAGCATTTCAACTGGGATGGTCCGCTGGGATGCGCATTCCCGGCCCCGATTCGGCGCGGCATTGTGCTTTCAGCCAAACGCATCGACTCTTCATGGGCTGATGTAGACGCCAAACAATTGATATCAGAGATTACCGATAACGATGTTTCGGTGATTAATGATACGGATGCCACCGGGCTGGCTGAAATGCACTTCGGTATTGGGGCTAATCAGGATGGGGTAGTGATTGTGCTGACTGTTGGAACGGGGATCGGCTCCTCGGTTTTCCTGAACGGCACACTGCTGCCAAACACCGAATTGGGACTTATAGAGATGCAGGGTGTTACGATTGAAAAACATGCATCCAACCGTTCGCGCAAGCAAGAGGGTATTCGTAAGAAAGAGTGGGCGAAACGGCTACAGTCGGTGCTGGAAACATATGAGCGAATTTTTCATCCCGACCTGTTTGTCCTCGGCGGACAGCTAAGCCGAAAAACCGAAAAAACATTTCCCTATATTAAAGTCAGTACACCATTTAAAGCCGCAAGTTTTTTAAATGATGCCAGTATTGTAGGTGCTGCGATGGTTGCCGCTGAAGAAGGCGAAAAAGAGAAGATGTTTTTTCGGTAAGTTTTTTTCTACTCATTAAACGAATCGGGCAGGTCGTTTTCGTACAGCACTATATCCCCCGGTTGCACATAATCTTCGACCAGTTCATTCGCCTTAAACAAGCTTTCTGCAATTTTTAACTGTTCCTCAGGGAAGCTGGTTTGCCGGATTCCTTCCTGAATTGCTTTCGTACGATGTTGCCCCACTAAAACAACTAAGTCAAGGTTAGCCTCTCCGATTTGGCGGCCGAATTCTCGATTCTTTTCATCTTCCAGTTCGCCCAGCTCAATCATGCCCGGGGTGATGATAATGCGTCGCCCGCTGTTGAACTGTGCAAGAATCTCAACAGCATTTTTTGCTCCCGTGGGATTGGAGTTAAACGCATCATTAATCACATAGATATCACCCTGTTTTTTGAGTTCCAGACGGTGTTCAATGGGCTCGATAGTACGTGCAGCCAAGACCATCGTTTTCAGGCGGATATCGAAACGAGATGCCACGCCGATGGCCAACAGCATATTTTGCACATTGTGCACACCCAGCAATTGCGTGTTGAACGTCTCGGTTTCACCATTCCGATGCACGGTAAAATGTGTACCCTCGTGGTTATAGGTAATATTACTTCCTCTAATCAATCCGTTATCCAAACCTACATTCAGTACCGTAATATCATCCCGGAGGTTTGCCATATCAGCCACGTGCGGATCGTCGGCATTCAATACGGCTGTTCCGTTAGCTTTTAAGCGTTTTACCAATGTTGATTTCGTGCGTGCAATGGCTTCTTGTGATCCAAATGTTTCGAGATGGGCAACGCCAACATTGGTGACGACGGCTATGTTGGGTTCGGCAATGTCGCAAAGTTCATCGATATTACCCTCGTACCGGGCGCCCATTTCCAGAATAAGCACTTGATGATGCGCCTCCAGATCATTATTGATCACCTTGCAGATTCCCATCGGTGTATTGTAACTACCGGGAGTAGAACAGACGCTCATCCGTTCCTTCAGCAGATCGCGAATCATGAACTTGGTACTTGTTTTGCCGTAGCTTCCTGTTATAGCAATGACGGTAAGTTCGGGCATGCGCGCCAGTTTTGTTTGGGCTTTGTTGATAAAATGCTGGTGTACGCGTCGCTCAATCGGTGCCGTAATTTTGGCAGCGATAAAAATAAAGAACGGCACAACGGCATTAGCGAGCACCCAGCCAAAAGCGAGCGCGTAGATATCAACCGGAAGCATGGAAAAGAACCCTGCCAGGTAGGGCGCACCACTATCATATGAAAGATAGAGTGTGGCCGCGGGCAGAGTGAGGCAGAGGATGCCATAAGGCACACAAAGACGGAGCACTCGTGCAGTGTAGACCAGTGGTTTTTTCTGTTTTTCATTTTGGTAATAATCAAAGGGTCCGAACCAGAAGAGGCCGAAAAAAGTAAGGATAATGACCGCGGCTGAGCCGGTGATGGTGCTGGACACGAGCCAGAGCATGGCGACGATAATGATCATGTAAAAAATGTGCCTGCCGGTGATAACACGGTGGTTCCAGTGTTCGACCAGCCACTGCCAGTACTCGTTCAGCTTATATCCCTTTTGTTGAAATATGTGCAGGAAAAAACGGCTTCGCAGCAACGTGTGCCGTGCCATAACAATAATAAAGCCGGCCACTAACAGGTCAAGAAAAAGCAGGTACCAATTCAATATACAGGTGAATAAAGGATTATAATTATCAAATGGTTAACAAGTCGCTAAAGTACGCAACTTCTGTTATATTAATGTGCTTTCAAACACATTTAAGAAGAAAAATATTCATCTAAAAATTTTTTCAAATATATGAAATTAATTATCCCGATGGCAGGTCGCGGTACGCGGGTTCGTCCGCACTCCCATACCACGCCCAAGCCGCTGTTGCCGGTTGCCGGAAAAATGATTGTAGAACGAATTGTGGAAACCTTCGGCCGTACCCTGGATCGAAACATTGATGAAATCGTGTTTATTCTCGGCCCCGATTTTGGCCAGGAGATCAAAGATCAGCTTTCGGGCATGTGCAATCGGCAAGGAGCCAGCCCCACTTTTCGCGTACAGGAAACTGCGCAGGGAACGGCCCATGCTGTATATTGTGCTGAACAGGATCTTGAGGGAGAATGCATTATCGTTTTTGCTGATACTATTTTTGATATGGAAGGTTCGGTTTCGATTGAGGATGCCGATAGCGTCATCTGGCTGAAGGAAGTGGATGATCCTTCACGCTTTGGTGTGGCTGTAGAAAAAGACGGACAGATCACTGATTTTGTAGAGAAACCGAGCGAACCGATTTCAAATCTTGCAATTATCGGAGTGTATTATTTTAAAGAGGGCAAAGACCTCAAGCGAGAAATCGAATATTTGCTTGAAAACGATGTGCGCGGTCATGGCGATGAATTTCAGCTTACTGACGCGCTGGATCGCTTGCTGAAAGATGACAAAGTGTTTAAAAAAGCGACCGTCGACGAATGGCTCGACTGCGGCACATTGCCTGCCTGGCGCGAAACTTCCGGGGTGATTGTAGAGAAAGAAGCCGTGGATATTGACGAGAGCCAATTTAAAGATACTAAAATCATACCGCCGGTGTATCTGGGCGATAATGTGCAGCTGGAAGGCTGTAAAATAGGCCCATATGCCAGTATAGCTGATGGATGTAACCTCAAAAATACAACCGTAGAAAACAGCTTGATTCAAGGACAAAGTATGCTGCAAAACTGCCACATAAAGGACTCGACCATCGGCAAGCATGTAGAGTTAAACAAAGTAGACCAGCAGGTGCACGTGGGTGATCATTCGAAGATCGGGATTGAGGTATGATAGTCTTGAGTTTTGAGTCATGAGCTTGTCTCTTGAGAGATATTTATCTGTTATGAGCTTCAAAAAATGATTTATTCATTCTCGAAGAAGCCCGACGAAAACTCATAGCTCACTCCTCAAGACTCACGGCTAATAAATCAAATAAAATCATCAAGCGGGCGCTGCTGGTCGGCATCTTCGAGACTTTTATGCGCCTGGCGGTGACTGCCTTCCGGCTCAAGGTGAATAGTGACGATAACATCGCCTTCAATAGTATCAATTAGGTTACGCTCGAGCTCGGTGGCATCTTCATGAGCAGCTTTCAGGTCAATGCCTTCTTCAAAGATGGCATGCAGTTCAATCCAGGTGGTATTTCCCGTGGTGCGATGCCGAAGGTTGTGATAGCTGGTCATTGATCCTGGCAAAGGTTGGTTAAGGATTTTGGTAATGGCTTTGTCGGCTTCAGGATTTTTACTGTCCATCAGCCCGTCAACCGAATAGCGCAGGAGCTTAAACCCTTCGTACATAATGTATAGCGCCAGCCCAAAGCCTACCAGAGCATCCAGAACAATCCAACCGGTGAATTGAATGATCACTAAAGTAGAAACAGCCCCGAGGCTGGTCCACACATCTGTGAGCGTGTGTTTTCCATTGCTCACGACCATCATGTTCTGTTCCCGGCGGCCAATTTTAACAAGGTACGAACCCAGAATAAAATTAATTACACCGGCGGCCGAAAGAAACCCAATGCCCCACACGATATTTTGGATAGTATGGCCATAAATCAGGTGATTGACCGATTCATAAATAATAGTCAGCCCGGCCAGAATAATTACGGCACCTTCAATACCTACCGACAAAAACTCAACCCGTTCATGTCCATATAAGTGCTTGTCGTCGGCAGGTTTTGTGCTCAGTACGAAGCCGTAATACACAAACGCTACCGCAAGGATATGAATTACCGATTCAACTGCATCGGACAGAGCGATTGTAGATTGCGTGAGAAAAAAGGCTGTTGCTTTGGCACATAGTGATAACGCAGAAACAAACAGACTTATCTGAAGTGCGGTTTTTGCTTTATTTGAAGCCATTATGATTTTTCAGCAAACAAAGCTGAAAGCGAGTGTTATAGTTCTTATTTTTATGAGCATTTTTAGAATTTAAAAAAACGCTGCGTGCAGAATATTCACCCCAAACATAAAAAAGTATTTGATAACATATCAGCGGCCGGGGCGGCGGTTGATCAGGAGGTCTATGTCGTCGGCGGGTATGTCCGTGATTACTATTTGGACCGTCTCTCGGATGAGGCGATGGATATCGATTTCGTGACGGTAGGACCGGGCATAAAGCTGGCACGTGCTGTGGCCGATCGCTTGGATGCCGACAACCTTTCGGTATTTAAAAAGTTTGGCACGGCCCAGGTTAAATGGCAGGGCCTGGACCTGGAATTTGTAGGCGCACGCAAAGAAAGTTACCGCCGGTCGTCACGAAAACCGATTGTTGAAGAAGGTACGCTTAAGGATGACCAGCTGCGGCGCGACTTCACCATCAATGCACTTTCATGGTCACTTAATAAAAATAGCTTTGGCGAACTGCTCGATCCGTTTGAAGGCATCCAGGATTTGCGAAAGCAGCTTATTCGCACGCCGGTTGATCCGCTGGAAACTTTTGACGATGATCCGCTTCGCATGATGCGTGCTGTGCGTTTTGCCACGCAGCTCAACTTCGATATCGAAGAACAAACTTACCGCGCTATCGAAAAAATGGCACCGCGGCTTGAGATCATTTCTAAAGAACG
>JAFGWN010000018.1 GCA_016937115.1 Balneolaceae bacterium
AGAACCATGGTAAAAATATAAATAAACTTAAACATAATTAACTCTTAATTTATAAATTAATATCCACAACGGTCATAAGGTGTCATTGTAGATGGGTCATTTCGGTTTGTGTCCTTATCATATTTTTTAATGCCATTTTCATCAATTATATAACCATCAAGATTTATTCCCGTTTTATCATGGATATCTTTTAAGAATTTAATGTCACCTTTACTCGGTATATTTTTATACTTTTTTACTATTTGATCAAACTTATTTTTAAACTGTTGTACTAAAGATTCTGAAACTCCCAAACAAGAATACATTTTCTCATTTGTATTGAAAGGATGGGTATGTAACATTCCAACTGTATTAGATGGTAAATTCATATTTTCAGGAGGAATTAATTTACAAGGAGTTCTTGTCCAAGCAGATGAGAACTCCTTAATACTGTATTCTCCAGTCGCTGGATCTTTTATTACCCATGCGCCTTGTTCTCTACGATTAAATTCTTCAGCATTGATATCACTGTTTTCCCATAATTGTTCCATTGTATTCTGGATATCAGTATCATCTAAAGCAGCATTTCCAGTATCACAGGGATCAGGTGGATCTGGCGGATCATCTCCACCGGGCGGGTCGCCGCAATAATAGGGTGGAGGGCATTCACCACTTGGGTTTGGGTCACAATCAGGTGTTGGTATGAGTTGCTGTTCACAAGGCACATCCATTTCGCCATTGCCTCCTTGACCTCCTCCTCCACCATTTTCAGTACCACAGTCCCCTTCGTAATGGCCAAGCCCAATCACCATAACTAACCCTCTTGTTGAGCTATAAATATAAATTCTAGTATCTTCGACAAAGTAGCATGTAGAAATTTGCTCATCTTTTTTAGAGGCTTGAATTTCTTGTAAGGTTTTAAAAATAGTCCCCTTTGGTGGTTTTGATAAAATCCATTCTTCCATTTCCTGCATTGCGCGATCACTGTTGGGAATATATGCAGCAAGAAGTTGAATAGGAGACTCAAATGTATTTGCTGATTCGAAAAAATAAGGTTGTATTTTGCCATCGGCATCACTTAAAGCTTGTTTAGAAAACTCCAAACCCGCTGTTTGATAATGGTATTTTCCTTCACTGGAATCCCGTACACTATAAACGGCCGTCTACTTGCTACCTGTTTGATTTTGAGCTTTCATTAGTAGGGGTTCAACCTTACTCCAGTTAATTGAAGGTGCTTCGCCTGCAAATTGATTGTCTTTGAAGGCTGATCCAAATTTATAGTCTGTCCCTGAAATATCAGGAAGTGGATCTTTACCAACTTCAGGGACTATTGATTTATTTTTTGAGCTATTCGTAAGGCTATTACAGCTTCCAATTGATATTGCAATAAAAGCTAAAATTATAAAAGTAAATGAGCGAAATTGCCTGTGATAATGATAGAATTACTGTTCCGTTTAATAGTTAAGAACAGGGAGATTACAATTTGTTACAAAAAAGTTCAATATTTTAAAATCCTTAAATTATTGAATAAAAAACATTGGCGTAAAACCAATAATACGGTTATCCTTCATCGTAACATTTTAACATACTGATTCAGCCATGGTTTCCCGACTGCGGTCGGGATGAAAAGGGAATCCGGTTAGAGTCCGGAGCAGTCCCCGCTGCTGTAATCTCCCCGCACATAAACAAGTGTGCGGGTTTTGATGATTTGCCACTCTCATATCCCGAGGGTTATCGGGACGAAGGGGAAGGCCATCAATTTTGAGAAAGCCAGAAGACCTGCCGCGGCTGATAACCAAAACGCACTCGGGAGAAGTGTAAAAAATATGATCTTCTCGGAACGACGTTCTTACCCATCGCTATTCTTAGTAGTTCTGCTGATAGCTTTTTTGCAGAATTGTAATAGAAACACAGATAACCCTTCTCAAAATAAAACTCCTATTGGCACGGTTGATGTTCAATATGCAGAGGGCTTTTCCATCAATAAATATGAGGACCATACACTGATCAATGTCTTCAATGCGTTTCAGGATCAGCCCGATACGCTGCGGTATGTATTGGTCTCCCGGGATGATGAGTTGCCCGAGGATATCCCGGACGGGCAAATCATCCGCACGCCGATACAGAGCATGATCGCCACATCAACCACACATATTGCGCTCACCGACATGCTGGATGCCAATGATGTTATTAAAGGAATGGTCGGGGCTGAATACGCTTATAGTCCTGCAATCCGGGAAGGGTTCAGGCAGGGAGAAATCACGGCGTTTACTCAGGGTGAATTTAATAATGAGGTAGCCTTGAATATGAATCCTGATTTGGTGATGATTTCAGCCGGACAGGCATCGCAATACGATAATTATCGCCTGTTGGTTGACTCGGGTATTGCAGTGTTTGTAAATGCCGAGTGGCTTGAAACCACGCCGCTGGGGAAGGCCGAATGGCTGAAGGTGATGGGTGCACTTTTAGAAAAAGAAGAGCAGGCGAACCGGCAATTTGCCAAAGTAGCTCAACGATACGAACAGTTGAAATCTAAAGCAGAAGGGGCAGAGGGTAATCCGTTAGTTATTAACAATATGCCGTATAAGGGTGCCTGGTTTGTTTCGGGAGGGGAGAGTTTTACGGCGCAATTTCTGAAAGATGCCGGAGCCGATTATCCCTGGTACAACAATCCCTCAACCGGGGGATTACGTCTTAATTTTGAGACTGTCTATGAGGCTGGACTAAGAGCGGAAGTGTGGCTAAATCCCGGTACAGCAGTGACCAAAGAAGATATTTTAGCGAAAGATGGTAGATTCAGCGATTTTAAATCATTTGAAACCGGACGAATTTACAATAACAATAAGCGTATGAGTCCTGCCGGTGGCAATGACTTCTGGGAAACCGGCGTTGTACGTCCGGATCTTATCTTATCCGATTTGATAACGATTTTACACCCCGAAGTTATGGAAAGTGATTCACTTTATTTTTATCAAAAGGTAGAATAGCATGATGCTGAGAACTCCGTTGTTTTCCCTCTTTGATAAGGGGGATTTTTATCGTATAACTTCTGCCAGAGGACTTTCCCGGGGTACGTCTCCCCTAAAAAAGGGAGCGCCCGGAACGTATATCTTATGCGTAGGGGGAGGGTTCTATTATTAAAAATCCAAGCAATTCACATATCGGTGAACAACAAAAGCTGAATTTGGCACTGTACTTTTGCTTTTTGGGCGTTGCTCTTTGTGGTTTGTTTCTCATAAACATTGCCTTGGGCTCGGTCGATATTCCGGTTAATGAAATAGTCTCCATTATTTTTTCAGGTGAAGCCAGCCGGGATTCCTGGGTTAAGATTGTTGAGTTAATTCGCATTCCTCGTGCGTTTACAGCGGTAATAGCCGGCAGTGCACTCTCCGTGGGCGGGCTCCAAATGCAGACGCTCTTTCGCAATCCGCTGGCCGGTCCGTCGGTGCTGGGCATCAGTGCGGGCGCCAGTTTAGGCGTAGCTGTGGTGATGCTCGCAGCCGGTTCTGTCACCAGCGTTTTTGCCATTCAAAATTTGGGTAGTCTTGGTAATTGGCTGATTATTGGAGCGGCAAGTTTGGGCTCGGGAGCCGTGATGTTTCTAATACTTCTCATTGCGGCGCGTATCCGCGATCATGTAACGCTGCTTATTATCGGGTTGATGATTGGAAATATTACGATTGCCTTGGTTAGCATTTGGCAGTATTTCAGTGCGCCCGAACAGATTCGCGACTACCTGATCTGGACGTTTGGCAGCCTCGGCGGGGTTGCTTCAACCCAGCTCTGGATTTTAGCCGGTGTTACCCTTGCGGGAAGCCTGCTGGCGTTTGGATTGTCTAAATCGCTCAATGGATTACTGCTGGGTGAACGGTACGCCCAGAGTATGGGCATTTCGGTAAGCCGGGCCCGGTTTTGGATAATTGTGAGTACCAGCTTACTTGCCGGAGCCGTTACTGCATTTTGCGGACCTATTGGATTCGTGGGTATTGCCGTTCCACATTTAACAAGATCGCTGTTAAACACCAATAATCATCGCATTTTGATTCCTGCTACGCTGCTGGTCGGTGCTGTATTAATGCTGGCGTGTGATATCATCGCCCAGGTACCGGGCAGCAGTACAACGCTTCCTATAAGTGCAGTAACATCACTGGTTGGTTCACCCGTAGTGATCTGGATTATTATGAAACGCAAAAATTTATCAGGCTCATTTTGATTAAAGAAGCTGAACATACCGTTTTGAAGGCGCGCGACTTATCCATCGGTTACAAAAGATCAGGAATTTGTCCCAAAATTGTAGCTGATCAAATTAATATAGATTTACATGCCGGTGAATTGGTTTGTCTGCTGGGACCGAACGGCTCGGGGAAATCAACCCTGATTAAAACACTGGCCGGAATGCACGCCCCGCTGGGTGGAAACATTTCACTCTTTGGTGATTCGGTTCAGGAGCTTAGGCCCAAAGACATTGCCCGAAAACTTAGTACTGTACTTACCGACCGCATTACAATTGGAAATCTCGATGTTTTTACGCTGGTGTCATTTGGTCGATCACCTTATACCGGTTGGCTGGGAAGCTTGCGCGAAAAAGACGAGCAAGTAGTACGATGGGCGATTGAAGC
>JAFGWN010000157.1 GCA_016937115.1 Balneolaceae bacterium
GCGTGTTTATAAAGCCGGGCATAATAGTTCTGGCAATTTTCAAGCAATGGTTGCAGCCGTTCAGGAAGCCGGCCTTCTTTAGGTGAATAGGGATTGAATCCCATAGACTCGTGTACTTTTTTATACCAGTGCTTAGCCCAAACGCCGTCAGCAGCAATAGGGCCTTCTTCCCAGCTTAGCATGTCTTCATCAAAAGTGATATCAAGTTTTTCACATAGTTTCTGAATGACTTTCGGAGAATTCTTCAGCAGTTCTGCCGAATCAACAACAATTGGCGATTGTTTTAGCGTGTAAGTTGAATAACGGAACAACCGATACTGCTGCTGGTAGGCGGTATCATTCAAGGTAGGATTGGGTATCTTTTTTATAAATGAAAGAAGCATTTCGCGGGGATTTCGAATCAAAAAAACATTCCGGACGGATGCCAGAAATTTGTCCGGCACATAGTCCAAATGGTGCGCCATATTTTTAATAAACAGTACTGGTGCTAACTCAGATGCAGTATTTAGCTGCTCTATCACTTCTTCTGCATGAATACTTTGGGAGGCCAATACCTCTTCTTTTCCGGGATGATCAGCACCGGTTTTATTTAAATAGCATGCATAAAAAGGTTCATCTATCCCGCAGGTATCGTGGCGTTGAGCAAAACTGTACATCAATGCGGTAGAGACATTACGGGGTCCTGAAATTAGGTTAATCTTCATAGCCGGGTACCATACTAATTAGCCTTAAAATTAATAATAAAATAACTTATACTTAATTCTCATTATATTTCTGTCTAAAATTATACGGTGATATAAATATAATCTTTTACTGATCACTACCGATCATGCCCAACGAGCAATCTTTCTTTTCAGAAATATCTTTTCCTTTCGAAAACTTTGTTAATGCCAGCAGTATCATCTTTTATCAATGCAGCCTTGACAGTGATTTTCCGATAGTGAATATCAGTCCTAATGTAGAAAATATTCTGGGATACCAACCCGAAGATTTTTATGAAGACAGCACGTACTGGATGGAAAAGATTCATCCCGAAGATCAGCCGCAGGTCAACGAATCCTTCCTTGATATTATTAAAGAAAAAAATCGAACCTACGTGTATCGGTTTCAGCATAAAGACGGGCATTATGTGTGGTTGAGGGATGAAAATACCGTTATTTTCGATACAGCCGGAAATCCCCAGGCCATTGCCGGTACCGCTATTGACATCACCAAGCAAAAGCAAGCTGAAGAGGAAGTTAAAAAACTGAACGCCACGCTCGAACAGCGCATCGATGAACGCACCCGCAACCTCACGGTAACCAACCGGAAGCTCAAAAAGCAGATTCAGTATCGTAATAAGGCTGAAGCCCAGCTCTCAGAACAGGGAAAGCTCTTAAAAATGCTGGAGGTAGGAATTAACTATATCAACGATATGGTTATTATTTCCAAGTCTCCGATTGATAACCCCCTCCAGTCGGAGATTATGTTTGTTAACAAAGCTTTTGAACGCTTTACAGGCTATCGTTTTTCTGAAGTTGAAGGCAAAGACCCTTCTTTTTTACATGGAGAAAAGACCCAGCAGAAAAAACTTAGAAAGCTCAATACATATCTTAAAAAAAACGAACCGGTTCGGGTTGAATTTATCAATTACAAAAAAGACGGCTCTCCATACTGGGTTGACCTTGAGATGTCTCCATTCCCCGCCGAAGAAGAAGGCATGCAGTACTGGGTAGGGATTAACCGGGATATCACCAAGCGGAAAAAAACAGAAATCGCCCTTGAACAGAATGAAAAGAAATACAGGGCGTATACTGAACTTTCGTTTGATGCCATTTTTGAAATTGCCTTTGATGGCACCATCATCGATTGCAATGCCCGCGCCTGCACTCTTTTTGGATATGCCAGAGAAGAACTGATAGGAATGAATACCAAAGAACTCATTCCTGATGAGTATAAAGACAGTTTTCCACAAGAAATAACGCCACAAATAATGACGGGAAGTCAAGTATTACAGCGAATCTATAAAAAGAAAGACGGTACCCTCTTTACATCAGAAATTAATACCAAGTTCTACCATCACGACGATGAAGATCATCTCATAGCCTATGTACGAGACATATCCGAGCAGATAAAATATCAGGATGCCATTGAAGAGTCTTTAAAAGAGAAGAACACCTTGCTGGCGGAGGTGCATCACCGCGTAAAAAATAACCTGGCCGTTATCTCCGGATTGCTTGAGATGCAGACCTTTAATGCCGACAACGAACAGATTGTGCAGGCACTCCGGGAAAGTCAGTCCCGTATTCAATCCATAGCAACAGTTCACGAAACACTATATCAGTCAGAATCATTTTCAGATATTGCCCTTCATTACTATATTGATGATCTGGTTTCCTACATTTCAGGAACATTTGGGCATCATGGTACGCAAGTTAATTTTAATAACGAAATTGAACCCATTTCATTAACAGTAAAACAAGCCGTCCCCTGCGGATTGTTGCTCAACGAGTTGATTACCAATGCCTACAAGCATGCCTTTCCCGATCTTAAGGAGGGCACTATTGCTATTCAATTATCACAAGAAGGCAAAACCGTTACACTGGTTGTAAGCGATGACGGCGTGGGGTTACCCAACGATTTTGATATCAATACCTCTTCCACGCTGGGCATGACACTTATTTCCACACTGGTACAGCAGCTTGGGGGCACCCTTACCATTGAAACGGAGCCTCACACACAGTTTCACATTACCTTTGATATAGATTAAGTTAAATAAGTTTTGTTCTGTTAACCTGATACCCTGCTTATACCAAAAAACCCCAGCCATCCTTGAGGTTGGTAATATAACCGTTAAATTAACGTTCATGTATACCTGATTTCATATAGCTTAATTTCGCAGCGTTTCTCTAAAAAATTTTTTGTTATGAAGAATCCCCGTTCAAGTTTATCCAACGCCTTACGCCTGCTTTTAACCGCTTTTATATTTTGCCTTTTTAATAGTTCGGCGATCAGCCAGGATAATACGCTTACTCCACTCCAGGTAGCCAAGTTACAGCACGTGGATGACGCTATTATTTCTGCTGATGGAAGAACCATTGCATATACTGTAACCCAGCCGGCTAACCCCCTGGAAGAAAATAAACCGGTATCCAGCCACTTGTTTGTCCGCAGTATTACCGACTCAACCGGAACTCCTTTTGTGACTTCGATGGATGTAAGCCAAATAGCGTTTCGTCCCAAATACAATAAGATTACATTTCTGGGCAAAAACGAGGATGATAAAGCAAATGCGCTATACCAAATTGGCCTGAAAGGAGGGGAGGCCCAAAAATTGCTCTCTTACGCTCGGTCTATTTCAGGATATGAATGGGCTAAAGACGGGAAACATATCGCCTTTATGGTAACCGATCCCAAACCCGAAATTGACAATGAACTACCCTATAAACCAGAGATTTATGAAGAAAATCTACCACAGCGCCGGGGATATGTAACCAATGTTGCCAAGAAAAATCACAAACCCCACGAACTTCAAATGAAGGGCTCAATTTATAATATCAAGTGGGCGCCCGACATGAAATCTCTGGCCGTTGCCATTGCCCCATCCCCGCGGATTGATGATTACTATATGAAACAAAAAGTGATGATAACGGATCACCACGGGGAAAAGATTTTTGCGGAAGTAAACCACCAGGGCAAACTAGGCCAAATTGAATGGAGCCCCGACGGAGAACACCTTGCGATGATTGCCGGGGCCGATATTCACGACCCTATAGCAGGGCGTCTTTTGATTGTCCCTGAGACGGGTGGAGAACCCACATTGCTGAACCCCGATTACGAAGGCATGTTTGAACAAATTCAATGGGCCGACAGCACAACCATTCAGTATTTAACCAGCAAAGGCGTGTGGTCAACTTTTGGCAGTATCGACATTGACGGAACCGAGATGCGGACCTCTATTGCCCCCGGCGATGCGGTACTACAGCATTTTGCACAGGCACCGAATGGTAATACGGTTTTTCTTGCCGAAAAACCTACACATCCACAAGAATTGTACGTGTTGTCTTCCGGTGAGTCGCAAGCCCGCCGGATCACCAATAGCAACCCATGGCTTGATGATGTCCGGCTCGGGGAGCAAAAAGTGGTAACCTGGAAGGCCGAAGACGGACTCGAATTGCAGGGACTGCTTATCTATCCCCTTGACTATGACAAGGGCGATCCTTACCCGTTGATTACCGTAGTGCACGGAGGGCCCGAAAGCCATTACGATAACGGCTGGCTGACTGACTATTCCGATCCCGGCCAAGTTGCAGCGGGCGAAGGTTATTTTGTTTTCTATCCCAATTACCGGGGCAGTACGGGACGAGGTATTGAATTTGCCAAAAGCAGCCAGGGCGATATGGCCGGGGCCGAATTTGATGATATTGTACAGGGCGTTGACGAGCTTGTAGCTGAGGGCATCGCCGACTCGGCACGTGTCGGCGTCACCGGCGGGTCGTACGGCGGATACGCTACCGGGTGGTTTTCAACCCGCTACACCGATCGGTTTGCAGCCGGTGTAATGTTTGTCGGTATTAGCAATAACATTTCTAAATGGGGAACCAGTGATATTCCCGAGGAGCTGTTTCTGGTACATGCCCGCGAACGTATTTGGGAAGACTACCAAGGCTTTCTGGAACGCAGCCCCATCTATTATGCCGGCCAGGCCAAGACGCCGCTGCTCATCATGGCGGGTAAAGAAGATACCCGTGTTGATCCCGGCCAATCGTACGAACTCTATCGTCATATCAAAACCCGCACCGACACTCCTGTTCGCCTGGTACTCTATCCCGGCGAAGGACATGGAAACAGAAATGCCACTGCACAGTATGATTACAACTTGCGGATGATGCGCTGGTTTAACACCTATCTAAAAGGAAGCAAAACCCGACCCGATACAGAAATTGACCAAGATACAATACAGATAGAAAACTAATTCTTACTGCCTGAATTACGCAGCCGAAAACGTAATCGTAAATGTTGTTCCTTTACCATTTTCAACGCTGAGTTCTCCTTTTAACTGGCGGGTAAGCGTTTTTACCAGAGACAAACCCAGGCTGTGGTTGCTGCTATCTTCAATCGAAAAATCAGCGGGCAGGCCCTTACCGTTATCTGCAACGATTAGTTGGTAGTTTTCATCTCCCGTTTTTTGAAAATGTACCCACACCGTTCCTTCATCTAATCCGGTAAAGGCATATTTGTAGGCATTGGTGATCAGTTCGTTGATAATCAATGCACAGGGAATTGCGGTGCTCATTTCCAGATCAAAGTTTTCGGCTTTAATCTCTGTTTTTATTGATGATTCCCTGCTTCTTAAATTCGATGAAATATGCTCAACCAACTGCTCGATGTATACACGGGGATTCAGGCTGGAAAACGTTTGGTTGTCATAAAGCAACTCATGAATCAACGCCATCGAATTGATGCGGTTTTGGCTCTGCATTAATGCTTTTTGGGCGTTCTCGTCCTGGGTTATATCAGCCTGCAAATAGAGCAGCCCCGAGATAACGGCCAGGTTATTTTTTACACGGTGATGAATCTCTCCAAGTAGTACTTCCTTTTCTTTCAGCGAATTCCTGATCTGTTTCTCTTTCTGTTTTCTGTCGGTCACATTTCGAACCATTCCGCTAAACCCGATTGGATTGCCGCCCTCATCTTTACGAAGCGTTACCGAAGCTTCTACAAAAATAAGTGACCCATCTCCGCAAATAAGCTGCCAGTCGAAACCATGCTCGGGTTTACCCGTCTGATACACTCGATTAAACGTTTCGTACACTTTTTGGGCATTTTCCCCGTCCATATATTCGCGATTATTTTTCCCAATCAGCTCATCGGCAGGATAGCCTATCATTTCAACAAGCGTACGATTGAAAAATGTAAAATCACCCGCAAGGTTCGTCTCGAAGTAGCCCTCTTCGATGTTCTTTAATATCGTTCGGTATTTTTCTTCACTTTTACGGAGCTCCTCTTCGGCTTTTTTCCGCGAATCGATATCCGTCACAACAGCATCGATGTATTTGTCGCCGTTACTTTCAACCATAGTGCTGTTCTCAAGCCCCCAAAAAGTGGACCCATCCTTTCTCCTGAAAAGCACCTCTTCATTATGGATGCCGTTTTCTTTTTTCAGCTTTTTTATCACCTGCCATCTGTTCTCTTCATTGGCGTAAAAATCAGTCGGGTTGGTTTTTAAAACCTCTTCCTTCGAATCATATCCAAACATGCGTATAAAAGCATCATTAACATAGACCAAGCCATCATCGGGGGTGCTGCGCAATATCCCTTCGTTTAAATTCGTGTTGATTGAATGAAGCAAATTACCATATTGGGCAAGCTTTTCTTCGGTCTGCTTGAACTCCGTTATATCTACAAAATTAGTGACACGCCCCACGGTTTTGCCTTCCACCTGGTAGGGCTCGGAATGCCGCTCAAACACCTGCCCGTTTTTAAGCTCTATAATATCGTTAATGGTTTCGTCGGGATGGACATACAGGTTTTTTATTCCTTCTTCAAAGCCCTCCGGGTCTTTCACCCGCCGAGAGATATAGGCTACCATCTCTTCCATTTTCCCTTCGGCTATAATTCGCTCGGGCACCTCCCACATTTCCACACACTTTTGATTGTACGTGATTATATTTCGATTCAGGTCGGTAACTAAAATTCCGTTCGGTGAAGCCTCGAGTGTCGTTCGCAGAAGAGCTGCATAATTATGTATCGCTTTGGTTTCGTTTGATGCCTGTGTACCAACAAAAAGCAGTTCTGCACGCTCCTCTACCTCTCGCACCCACCCTTCTATTTTGGAAGCCGGAATCGAATACTCATCGGATAATTTTTCTATCGCTTCACTGGTACTGGCTTGTAACGCCAGCTTCGCTTTAAAGCGGTTGCTATAGTCCCCTTGGGCCGATTTCTTCATTGAGTTGCTGTGCTTCATACAAATTCACATTAGTTTCGCTAAATTTTTTGTAAATGTAAAATTTGAATCCCGCATTTTACAAGCTAACCGAAGGGTCGTACTTTAAAAGAAAATAGTATATACCTAATAATATGCCAGCCAAGATTGATTCATATAAACTCGGAACTATAGAAGTAACAATTGAAGAAGCCGAAAGGGAAAACAAGCTAAACGTTATCTGTAATGATGGCGCCTATCGCTCAGAGTTTACTATTCGCAAATATGAATATGAAAACTACAAGCGCCATATGAATCAACGCATCAAAAATGCCTACAAAGAACAATACAAGAATGATGAGGAAGAATGAAGCTGGCCAATCTGCTCCTGTAACTGATACGCTTTTTTAGTTAATGGAATGCCTCTTAGCCCTGTCTTGTTTTCTGAAGAGAAGTTGTAATAGAAATATAGTTTTAAAAGGTGATTAATTATGGCTAAGCCAATAACTATACAACGGACATCTGCTGAAATGCTATTCGAAAAACTGCAAACAAATGAACGTCCTGTTGTTATTAATGCGCTGGATAAAAAAGCGTATTTAGCCAGGCGAATTCCGGGATCGGTAAATATCCCTCACCAAAAAGCCGATTGGATCGAAAACATTATCCCCGATAAAAATCAGGAGATCGTTGTCTACTGTGCAAATGCTGATTGCGACGCATCGCCCAAGTTGGCGGAAGCACTTATTGAAAAAGGTTATACGCACGTTTGGGATTTTGAAGAAGGGATGGCCGGTTGGGAAAATGCCGGATATAAGCTTATTGGAAATAAAACAGAGTAAGCTTCAAAC
>JAFGWN010000158.1 GCA_016937115.1 Balneolaceae bacterium
GAACCCGAATTGGTCGAAGAGGTTAACATCAACTCATCTCCTCCCTTCACTTCAAAAGAACTGGCTGACTTTAATGTATTGACATAAGATTTTGAGTCAGATTCGCACTCCAGCTTTGTAGCTGAAACACTATTCAGGGAAACCATTCCTTCTTGTTGTGCTGTATATGTTCCCGCAAAACGGTTACAGGCAGCAAGGCCAGCGACCGTGCCGTCGGTATTAAAACTAACCGTATGCATACTTCTGGATTCCATAGGTATTTCATTTCCGTTCATCGCCATTATTTTCCAGTCACCTTGCAAGTGGGCCGGATTGGTAGAGATAGATTCACCACTTTTACATGCTGTGAATGCAAATAACCCGATTACTAAAGTGTATATAAGCTTTTTCATAGTATGAATAATTAATTTTAAGGTTTAATATCTGATGATACAGGTGATTCAAGTAAAGTAATGATACCTTTATTGGCATTTATTTTAGCTTGTATCCCTATCGGAAGCGTAAACATATTGTTAATATGACCTATATTTGCTCCGACAAATGCCGGTATTTCAAGGGTTTTAATATGATCCTGCAGAATTTGTTCCAATGTAAAATGAAATCCTTCGGCTACTTCGCAGCCAGTACATGTTCCAAATACTAAACCATTAATTTTATTTAGAATACCATTGAGCTTAAGTTGCGTAAGCATCCGGTCGATGCGATAAATGTCTTCACCTACATCTTCCAAAAACAAGATGCTATTTCGCCAGTCAGGCAGATATTCTGAACCCAACATAGAAGTAAGAACCGTTAGATTTCCGCCCAGCAGTACTCCGGTAGCCTGTCCCTCATTCAAGGTTTCTGTGGAATTGGGTGATCCAGCTGACAAGCCCGCCGCATTTTTCATTTGAAAGGGTTTATCCCACATCACAGCTTTCTGAAAGTAAGAAACCGTAAAGTCGGTCCAGGTCGATTTCCCCACCGGTCCGTGATAAGTAATCAGCCCGGTTCTGGCATAGATGGCAAGCAGTAAAGCAGTGATGTCGCTGTAGCCAATCAGTGGTTTGGGGTTCGTTGTGATAATATCAAAATCGATATACTCAAGGATTCGGTTTGATCCCCAGCCGCCACGAAATGGAATGATGCCATCAACTTCGGGGTCTTTGAACATGGCGTTTAAATCAGCTGCACGCTCTTTATCGGTGCCGGCAAAATAGCCGTAATGCTCTTTGGCATGCGATCCAATTTTTACGTTAAACCCCAGTTTTTCAATTTCCTTTATAACTTCTCCGTACTCTTTTTCTTCCGACAAGCTGCTGGCCGGACTTATCATTCCAATGGTATCTCCCTTTTCCAGAATGCCGGGCTTGATGCGCGGATGAAAACCAGTTGAGGAGATAAAACCTAATCCTGCAATTGTCGAAATTCCACCAAAGCTCAGCTGTTTTAAGAAATCTTTTCTGCTATATGGCATGATAACGTATTAAGTGTTCCTATATAAATTCTCTTCCTCTATAATGTGTAATACAGATTGCGGCAAAAGATCATTGACAGATTCTTTGTTGCGTATTTTTTTTCGTATTTCTGATGATGAAATCGCTAACGCATCGTGATCTATAAATTGAGAATGGCGTACCAGTTTTTCGGGTAAATTGCGCTTTTCAGAAACTGGTCGGTCGGCGACCAGAAGCCGGCAGTAATCCAGGATGTCATTCCAACGGTGCCATGAGGTAAAAGAATAGAATGAATCTTTACCCAGACAAAGATAAAATGCGTACCGGGGATGGGACTTTGTTAAATATTCAAGCGTCTTAACAGTGTAGGAAGGTTTAGGTAAATGGAGCTCAAGGTCACTTACCTTAATATTCGGGTTCGATTCAAAAATCTGTTGGAGCATCTTCAACCGCAATGCATACGAAGCAAAACCATTTTCTTTTTTGTGCGGCGGATCCGGGCTCAGTAACACCCATAATTCGTCAATCAGTCCACTCTCGATGAATGATCGGGCAATAGCAAGATGGCCATTATGTACCGGATCAAACGTTCCTCCAAAAATACCTATGGTCTTCTCAGAGGAATTCATTCTTTATTGATCGGCCGATGTGGTTTGCTCTTCTTCCACAACCGGGCTCAAATCGGCCAGCGCCGCCCGGGCATTATCTACATAAGCTTCGGCCTTCTGTCGGTTGGGGCCGTTGGGAAACAGCTGTAAATACTTTTCGTAGCTCTGCACCGCTTTTTGATACCGTTCGCGCTGTTTTGACGGGATGCTCTTTGAGGCATATTCATTGTATGCAGCAATTTCATCAACAAGCGCCCGCTCCGCCCATGATGACTCGGGAAAATCATTAATAACGAGATCATAGTAAATAATAGCAGCTTCATACTGGTCGGTACGCATGTACATTTCAGCTGCATGAAAGTGTTTCTTGGCCAGTTTTGACCGCATTTCTGTAAGGTACTGCGCTGCCTGATCGGCTTCTTGCGTATCGGGATAGCGGGAAATAAAAAGCCTGAATTTTTCAATCGCCTGCCGGGTATAGGTCTGATCGATCCGGTACCGGGGACTCAAATTATAATAACTCATTGCCTCTTTAAATGCCGCAGTCTGCCGCTTTGGAGAGCGCGGATATTGACCGATAAACCGCTCGTAACTGTTGGCTGCTAAAAGATATCGCTCATTCTTAAAATATGACTCGGCAAGATAGAAATAGGCATTTTCGGCATAATCAGTCCCGCGCCCTACACTGATAACCGTTTCAAACGCACTTGCGGCATCACCATATTCTTCAGCACGATAAAGACTAAGTGCTTTTTTATAAGCCACTGGAAGGGTGTCTCCAGGCTGTATTAATTCTTCATTTTTACATCCGGTATATAAAATTGCAATAATTACCGTGCCTAAAATCCATTTCCATGGAGTCTGCTTTTTTAGCATAGATCTATTCAAAATTCTCGATTTTTAAGATTCAAAAGAAACGTTTTTAAATCACTTTTGTATGGGTTGCCATCAAATAATTCAATCTGCCCAATGGCTTCATTATAATGTTTTTCAATCTTTTTCTGTGTGGCTTCAATAACCCCTAATTGTCTGTAAAGGTCAATCACCTTTTCAACTTCATTTTGAGAAGCTGACGTATTTTCAAAAATTTGATGCAGTTGCTGCTGCTGTTCCCTGTTCCCTCTCTGTAACGCAAGAATAGATAGATATGTTTTCTTGCCTTCCAAAATATCTCCACCTAATTTCTTACCGAATTTGTCAGGATCAGCTAAAACATCAAGCAAATCATCCTGAATTTGAAACCCGATTCCCACATGATTTCCGATAGCTTCAAGCTGGTCCATCTTTTCAGGTGATGCATTGGCAACTATGCCTCCCATTTTAAATGAGCCGACAATGAGCGCAGCCGTTTTTCCGCGTATCATTTGGGAGTAATCATCAAGCGATACCAGCTGCTCTGTTTCAAAGTCAAGATCATAGGCCTGTCCTTCACAGACTGTCTTGGCGCTGTCGAGGAAAATATTAAGAATTTTATAATATTGCGTCTTGCTGAATTGTTCTTTTTTACCGTAATACTGCAGCTGTTCAAACGCCCAGGCATACATCGCATCACCCGATAAAATAGCGGTTGATGCATCCCATTTTCTAAAAACACTGGGCTTGCCCCGGCGGGTTGATGCCGAATCCATGATATCATCATGCAAGAGCGTAAAGTTATGAAGCAACTCAATAGCAATAGCCGCAGGAATAGCTTCTTCTATAGGGCCATCACACAGTCCGCAACCAGATAATGTGAGGTAGGGACGGATGCGCTTGCCGCCCAGTGAAAGCGTATAGCGGACCGGATCATAGAGCGATTCCGGGTGTTGGGGCAGATTAAGTTTGGCAAACTGCGCCTCAATTAGTTCAGAAATTTGTTGTTGTATATCTGTGGAAATCAATGATTAGGCTTAATTTATAAAGGCACAAATATAAGGAAATTTTGCCAAGATGTTACCGCATTTTATGGTGTTCTTCGCAAAAGATGAAGACCTAACTCGCTAAGATTCTGACAGCCCAGAAGTGTGAGTATAATTTGCGCTTGTTTTTGCCATTGCCGGTACAGATGATCAAGCCCGTCAAAGCCGTCGTTAACAACTGCTTTAATAACCGGTTGAGCTGATGCTGCAAAATCGGCACCCAAACACAGCGCCTTTATAATGTCGAAACTGCTGCGAATGCCTCCCGATGCAATCAGTTCAAAATCATAATTTTGTTTTAAAGGCTGAACTTCTTTAAGGCACTGCACGGTGGGGATGCCCCAGTCGTCGAAGGCTGATTCAGCATTGGCATCTTCTTTGCGTTTATTCTCAACCTTCGCCCAGCTTGTCCCTCCTGCCCCGGCTATATCAATAACCGAGACTCCTTTATCAAGCAATCGTTTGGCTGCATCGCCCGATATACCGGCACCAGTTTCCTTAACGATTACCGGAACGGAACTCTCTTCTATAAGCTGGCCGATACCGTCCTCGATCCCCTCAAAATTGCGATCTCCTTCGGGCTGCATCAGCTCTTGCAGTGAATTCAAGTGCACAATTACTGCGTTAGCTTCAATGCTGCCAATCAGCAGTGATATTTTTTCTGAATTTAACCCTCCAATCAGTTGTGCGCCGCCAATATTAGCGGCAATAAATGCAGTTGGCGCTTTTTCACGCACTACCGAAAACGACTCAGTTTCCTCCGGCTGTTCGAGCATCACGCGTTGACTGCCTACGCCAAACGGGAGATTACGAGTTTCACAAAATTCAGCAATAATAGCATTTACCGCTCCGGCATCGGTATAGCCTCCCGTCATTGACGAGATAAACAGCGGAAAATCAAATGTCCGTCCCAACAGGCTGCATTCTGTAGAAACAGATGCTACATCAACTTCGGGAAGCGCATTATGGACGAACCGGTAATCTTCAAAGCCTGTGGATTGTGCATAGTTTACCTCACCTCCCACGGTTAAATCTACATGGTCTTTTTTGCGCTGTTTAATGCTCATTATTTATTCATTATGCGTTATACAATAACAGCCACTATAGCCGATCAATCATCACCAGTTCTGCCATTCAAGCTATAAAGTACAACTCACGTTATCTGTTGACAAATAACTAATAACAAAACTCTAAATCATATACGAACCGCCATTGATATGAAACGTAGCGCCCGTCATGTGTTTCACCTTTCCGGTTGATAAAAAAGCAACCAATTCAGCTACCTCTTCAGGTGAAGTAATTTCGTCAAAAGCCATGCCTTCGGTTAAATAGGCCTCACCGTATACTTCAATTGAATCCATGGCCATATCCGTTTTAATAAATCCGGGAGCAATAGAATAGGCTGCAATGTTTTTCTTGCCAAAATCGCGTGCAACACTCTTGGTAAAAGCCACAAGCCCTCCTTTAGAGGCTGCATACGCCGTGTATTCTTGCGTATCGCCGCGATAAGCTGCCCGAGAACTGATATTGACAAGGATACCTCCATCCTCTTGTTCCCACCGGTTTAGCGCCCATTTAGAGATGAGCGCCGGTGCCCGCAAGTTTACCTGCTGCGTTTTATCCCAGGTTTGCAGCCACTGCTCGTCATTTTTTTCCATACCGGCTTCTTCAAACATACCGGCATTATTGATAAGTACACCAGGAACCTGATCACGGAAAAAAACGGGTCTCAATAGTTGTTCAACCTGAACAGGATCGGCTAAGTCAACCGTCAGGGATTCAAAATTGGGATGGTTGAGTATATCATCGGGAAAAGAAGAGTTTCGGGTGGTACCGATGACTTTTGCCTTATTTTTGAGCAGTTTTTTGGTGATATGTTTACCTATGCCGCGCGACGCCCCTGTGACGAGTGCATAAACTTTCTCTTCAGCCATGGATCGGATCAATATTGATTAGAAATATATTTGTTTTAAAATAGTGAATCTTAGGAAGGAAAATGTTTTAAAAGCAGAAATGAGAAAAACTATTTTCTGTAAACCGGCACGTTAGAGCAGGCTTCTCCATACATTAATTTCTGCACATGCGGAACGAGCTTCTTTGTGGCGTATAGATAAGCGCTTTCGGGAACCGGCTTTTTCTTATCACTGCATCCTTTCAGGATCACAAATTTATCTTTGTACTTTTCCCAATCGATTTCATTAAGCTGCCTGCGGTATAGCTCATCCACAACATCTGGTTTATTACCCTGGAAAATATCTTCACAAAAAGGTACAGCATACTGCGCCACAAGCATATACGCCCACTTCGATATAATAGCATCAGATGAACAGTACACCGCTAAATAAGAATCCTTGTACTGTTCCCAATTGTGACTTTCAAGAGATTCCCGGAATTCTTTTTCCTTGAGAATCAATTCTTCGAAGAGAAAATCTTTAAGGTCAAGCTCTTGGATAGGCGTGTTGTCAAAGTATTGCTGCAGATCTATCGTTACAAGCTTCTTCGACTGTTTAATTTTATTGACGATGGTACCTTCTTGCGTGTCATTCATAAACTAAACAGAAAATGATTCGCCACAGGAGCAGGTTCGTGTGGCATTGGGATTATGGAAATGAAACCCTTCCCCATCGAGCCCTTCGGTATAATCAAGCTCGGTACCTGAGAGATAGAGAAAGCTTCGCATATCAACAATAAGCCTGATTCCATTGTCCTCGAGCAACTGATCTTTTTCGGATGCATTAGGATCACCCTGATCAAAATCGAGCTCGTACGTGAGTCCCGAACATCCGCCGCTCACTACGCCAACTCGGAGTTTCGTCTCTTCAGACAGGTGTTGTTCTTCTTGCAATTGATGAATGCGTTTTGCTGCGCGGTCACTTACGGTAATAGACATATCTTCTCTGTTCTATCTTTAGTTAGACAGAAATAACTTCAATATTGGGATCGATGCGTTTAACCATGCTTTCAATGGCATACAGCGTTCCTGAAGTTGCTGTTGGACACGTACCGCAGGCGCCCTGATAATGCACCTTTAATCGGTTACCATTCAGGCCTAATACTTTAAGTCCACCGCCGTCAGCCAGCAAATAAGGACGAACCTGGTCGTCGAGCATCTTGTTGATCTCAATCAACCGTTCGTCATCTGATTCCTGTACTTCTTTGCTGGCATGTACTTCGTCATCTTCCTGGATATTGATCTGTGGTGTTGCTTCACGAATCGGAGGAGCCAGCTGCCGGAGCAGTTCAGACCAAACGGCATCCCCATCCTGGGTGACCGTAACATATTGATTTACGTAATACACATTAATGACGTGATCGACAGCAAACAACGCAGATGCAAACTCATCGCCTTCGGCTTCTTCGGCATTTTCATACGATTTTGTAACACCATTAGTGAGCGGTTCACCCAATACAAAACGCATGGCATCGGGATTAGGCGTTCGTTCAATTTCTTTAATCTTAGGCATAAGACTTAGTTTGAGTTATTTTCGTTTCGTTGTTTAGAACGAATATAAATAAATTTTAGTTTCTGATCAGGCAAAATAATTAAAAGAACTCTTTCACCTTTCTGATACCATCTACCAGCCGGTCTATTTCTTCTTTGGTATTATAAAATGATAGTGAAGCTCGGGCTGTGGCAGGCACGTTGAAGCGCCGCATCGCCGGCTGAGCACAATGATGTCCGGTTCGAATGGCTATCCCCTGCTGATCAAGAATTGTACCTACGTCATGGGCGTGGATATCATCAAAGACAAATGAAACTACCGAGGCCTTTACTTTAGCCGTACCAATAATGCGCAAGCCATCAATGGCTGATAATTGTTCGGTTGCGTAATTAAGCAACTCCTGTTCACGGGCTGCGATATGTTCCATACCAATATCGGTCAGGTAATCAATGGCAGCCCCATATCCGATGCCTGCTGCAATCGGCGGCGTACCGGCTTCAAACTTGTGAGGCAGGTCCGCGAACGTTGTTTCCAGGAAACTTACCTTATCAATCATGTCTCCTCCACCGCGGTAAGGTGGCATTTCATTAAGGAAATGTTCTTTGCCATAAAGAATGCCAAAACCGGTTGGACCACACATTTTATGAGCAGAAAAAGCATAAAAATCGGCATCCAGATCCTGCATATCCACCGGACTATGCGGTACAGCCTGTGCACCGTCAATCAGTAC
>JAFGWN010000159.1 GCA_016937115.1 Balneolaceae bacterium
GCCATTCACCGCGACCGAAATCAGGGGTCTATCCAAGCTGGAAAATTGGCAGACTTTGCTCTTATTGACGCACCCGACCCCAACTTCTGGATGTATCATTTTCGGGAAGACAGCTGTGCAGGATTGGTATTACAGGGCAAAAAAGTTTTTTGAGGTCCTTATGTAATATTGACGTAGCAGGTTATCCTGATTTATCGTAAAATAATGTGACAGTAATAAAAACGATAACAGGAGGATATTATGTCAACCGAACCACACAAAGTGATGGGAAACCTGGCTGCATGGATTGAGATACCGGCCGGTGATTTGGTACGCGCAAAAAAATTCTATCAAGCTATTTTTGATATTGAAATGATCGACATGGATCTGGGAGATGATCTCAAGATGGCAATGTTTCCCACCAAAGATGACAGTGTAGGTGGTGCACTTTGCGAGCACGAAGAATTCTATCACCCTGGTCACGAAGGACCGCTTGTTTATTTTAATGCCAGTCCCGATCTGCAGCCAGTGTTAAATAAGGTCATTCCAAACGGAGGTAAAATTTTACAAGAAAAGACTCAGATAACGGAAGAATATGGATATATGGCCATATTTGAAGATACAGAAGGCAATCGGGTAGCATTGCATTCAATGGAATAAAAAAACTAACTATTTAGTTAGTTTTTTTAAAGGGCTTGCTTAACCAAGCCCTTTTCTATTTTTTCCATATACTTTAAAAATAAACAGAGAAATAGTGAGTCAATTGAAAAAAGAAGAGATCCCATTACCGGAGCCGGATGACGAAGATCCGCGAATTGGACACCTGTTAGGGAAAAAGTTATCGGGAAATAGTTCTCCCCGGGCAGTAATCGTTGGGTTCCCCTCGGATGAAGGCGTTCGGCGCAATGGTGGCCGCCCGGGCGCGGCAGATGCTCCGTTAGAAATTCGCAAAATGCTTTACAAAATGACACCAGATGCAGAGAGTGGTGAACCATTTAAAGGGCTCATTGAGCATACGAATGATATTGGTGATGTGGAAGTCTTGGATGATGTAGAGGCGGATCAGGAAGTATTGGGGAATATTGTAGCCGGTTATCTGGAGCAGGAAGTGGTTCCCATCATCATGGGTGGTGGACACGAAACGGCTTTTGGTCACTTCCTTGGTTACGCTAAAGCACAATTAGAAACAGCCATTTTTAATCTGGACGCCCATACGGATGTTCGCCCGCTGAAAAACGGACAAGCGCATTCGGGCTCTCCTTTTCGCCAGGCGATGGAGCATGAAAGCGGTTGTTGCTCTAAATATCTTGTTGCCGGCTTGCAGCCCAATGCGGTAGCAGAATCACATCTTCATTTCATTGACCATCACAGCGGACAGTATCATTTCAAGGATGCAACCAACATTACTACTATTTCGGGTTTGTTCCATGCCCATGACGCCGGGCGATTGATGGTAACGTTTGATATGGATGCCGTTGATCAGGCATTTGCACCGGGTGTGAGTGCTCCGTGTGGCAACGGTGTGCAACCGGATCTGTGGCTTACGGCAGCCTACCTTGCCGGCCGAAATGAAAAAGTGACTTCCTTTGACGTATCCGAAGTGAATCCCAAATACGATCGGGATCATCAAGCCGCCCGGCTGGCAGCGCTGACCATTTGGCATTTTCTTCTGGGACTTAGTCAGCGATAAAGCTGATGTTATTAGCTGAGGTGAACTTCTGGTGGGTTAATGCCGTTTGGATGGTCGTTTCGGAATTAATTCAATTATAGTTTGTACCAGCTTTTCAGGAACAAATGGGGCATCAGGGCTTAATCTTAATATCAATTTTCTCCGTAGCTGCCTGTTCTTTATTTCGAATAGCAAGCTGTTGAATCACATTATTGGAGAGCTCCACAAACGCCTGTGCAGATTTGGATTTCAGGTCTTCTTCCATCACAATCGGTTTGCCGGAATCTCCGCTTTCCCGAACGGATTGTTCCAGCGGTATTTCTCCCAGAAAATTTGTGCCAATTCGTTTAGCCAGCTCCCTGGCACCGTGTTTGCCGAAGATATGATATTTTTTATCGGGCATATCCGGGGGCACGAAATAGGCCATGTTTTCCACGATGCCCAATACCGGCACATTTACCTTTTTGAACATAGCAACCCCTTTGCGGGCGTCGTCGAGTGCGACAGTTTGCGGTGTAGAAACGACAACTGCTCCTGTTAAGGGCACAGTTTGCACAATCGTAAGCTGCACATCACCGGTGCCGGGCGGCAAGTCAAGAACCATGTAGTCCAGTTCGCCCCACTCTACTTCCTGCATAAATTGTTTTACCGCACTGGTTACCATGGGGCCGCGCCAGATCATGGCTTGATCTGGGTCAACCAGCAGGCCCATTGAAAGAAAGTGAACACCGTGTTTTTTGAGGGGGATCAGTTTTTTATGGGCGGTAATGTTCGGCCGTTCGTGGCTGTCGAACATGGTGGGGATGCTGGGCCCATAGATATCGGTATCGAGCAGGCCCACTTTGGCGCCGGTTCGGGCCAGCCCACAGGCCAGGTTAACGGCTACGGTAGATTTGCCTACGCCTCCTTTACCGGAAGCAACAGCAATAATATTATCTACACCGGGAAAAACTTCTTCAGGCTCATCTCGTTTTTGCTGCTTCTTTTGCCGGTGGCCCTGTCCCGGGAAGGCTGCTTTGCCGTTTTCCTGTTTGTTGAACTTTGAAATATTTACTGCTGTGGTAATATCGAGCACGGCATCTTTATCAACAAACTTGTGAATGGCTTCACGGCATTTTTCCTTGAGCGTATTTTCGAGTTTAGGATTCTTTTCAGGGAGATCAATCGTGAAGGTTATAAATTTATCCTGCACCACCAGGTCTTCTATCATATTTAAGGTGACCAAATCCTTGTCGCCCTGTGGATGCATAACATGCGTTAGGGCCGTACGTATTTGTTGCTTTTTGATAGCCATGCGAAAGCTGTAATTAACGTTAATTCAGAACCTCAAATATAAGTATTTTAGAGCAGATGCTAAACGAATAATCCGGGTAAAGAATTCATTCTTCATTTTAAGAAGAATTGGTTAACTTTGGCAGTCCTGATTTAGAATTACAGATTACAGGATGCAGGAATTGCGACAGGGAATTATTCTGATCTCGTGTCATGCATCTCGATATTCACGACATAGTTGTATCTTAGAATTACGTTAAAATTATATATCAATAGCTGTAATCACACATGTTAAATCGAACCCCTTTTTACGACATTCATGAACAGGCCGGTGCCAAACTTATTGATTTTGGCGGTTGGGAGATGCCGGTGCAATATGCCGGTATCAAGCAGGAACACCATGCGGTGCGTAACGGTGTAGGTATGTTTGATGTTTCGCATATGGGTGAATTTTATGTGAGCGGCGATCAGGCGCTTGATTTGATTCAGCTGGTTACGATTAATGATGCCTCAACGCTTACGCCGGGGAAAGCACAATATTCGGCGATGTGCTATAAAGACGGTGGTATTGTTGATGATCTGCTGGTATACATGCTTGGCAAAGACGAATACATTCTGGTGGTAAATGCCTCCAACATCCAAAAAGATTTCGACTGGATAAAACATCAAAATTCGTTTGAGGCCACACTCGAAAATCTCTCCGATGATACCTGTCTGTTGGCCATACAGGGACCAAGGTCGGTGGAAACATTGCAGAAGTTGACCGATACTGATCTTTCAGGTATCACATTTTATACCTTTGAGACCGGCAGCCTGGCAGGCTTTGCTGATGTGACTATTTCGGCTACGGGTTATACAGGAGAAAAAGGATTTGAACTTTATTTCAACAAAGGTCGGGTTGATGCGGAAGCGATGTGGAACGCGATTATGGAGGCCGGTCAGGAATTTGATATTCAACCCTGTGGACTCGGCGCGCGCGATACGCTACGTCTCGAGATGGGGTTTGCACTCTATGGAAATGATATCACCAAAGACACCAATCCGCTGGAAGCGCGTATGGGCTGGCTTACCAAGCTGAACAAGCCAAATTTCATAGGACAGGAGGCATTAAAAAAGGCAAAAGAAGACGGTATCAAGAGGAAGTTGATGGGCTTAATGATTGATGATCGCCGCGCTATTCCACGAAGTGGCTATCCCATTGTGAATGAAAATGATACGGAAATTGGCCACATTACCAGCGGTACACGTTCCATCACGCTGGATAAAAATATTGCAATGGGCTATCTGCCGATTGAAAAAGCTGAGGTTGGAACAAAAGTTCATATTCAGGTAAGAAATAGAACAGCAGGGGCAGAAGTTGTAAAACCCCCATTTTTAGAAAAGAAATAAATTAGGTTTGCTGACAGGTTCTTGGTAAATCCCCAATAAATCATAGAAAATATAGAGAGATAGTTACTTATATGGATTACGAAATTGATGTATTTATGTCGGTCCCCGCTTTTCAGGAAGATGATATGCGGGGCAAAACGGCGGTTATTATTGATGTGCTGCGCGCCAGCTCTACTATGGTTACAGCTATTCAAAACGGAGCAAAAGGAATTATTCCGGTTGATAATATGGATGCTGCGGGACGTATTTCTCAAAGCCTGGATTCACCGCAATATTTACTTTGCGGCGAAAAAGACGGAGAGAAAATAGAGGGCTATCATTTAGGGAATTCTCCGCTGGAATACACACGTGAAGTGGTAGAAGACAAAAAAATAATTTTAAATACCACGAACGGAACCAAAGCGGTAAGGAAAGCGGCTATCGCCGAAGAAGTGATTATCGGAGGTTTTTTAAATCTGAGCCGCATTGTAGAAAAACTGCAGAATACTGATCGTGATATTGTGCTGGTCTGTGCCGGTTGGAGAGGGCGCCTGTCAATGGAAGATTTACTTTGTGCTGGTAACATAATTTACGAACTTTATGGTGATGACTTGCCCCCAAACGCATCAGACGGGGTACGGGTTGCTTTTGGACTTTATGAAAAATTTGGTGATGATATAGCAACGACTGTAAAAACATCGAATCACGCCATGCGTCTACAGGGGATTATCAATCAAAAAGATATTCTGCATTGCTGTAACGTAAGCGCGATGGATGTTTTGCCGATACTAAACGAAGGAATTATTACAGATTTCCATGGCAAAGAAACGTAGTTCGGGTACTTTAACCGGCGGCTTGTCGCAAGCCCGCAAGCTCGAAATTCTTGGCATTCTTATTATGGCAGTGGCCGCACTGCTCGGGCTCAGTATCCTTACCTACCACTCCGGCGACTATACCCTCGCACAAAATATTTCGTTCGACAACCTATTTTCAGCGGATTACGGGCTGGCCCGTCGCATCCAAAACGGACTCGGGGTGATGGGTGCTCATGTGGCTCACTTCTTTGTTTATGTACTTTTCGGGTATACCAGTGTAATTATCCCCCTTATTTTATTTGGGTACGGTTGGTTTATCTTTCGCGATAAAGAGGTGCAAAAAATGCTCTGGCCTACCGCCTTTGGCATATGGAGCATGGTATTACTCTCTGCGCTTATCGGTTGGTTTTACAGCGAATATGCTTGGTTCTCTTCCACCTGGAGCGGTGAGGCCGGTTTAGGTATCGCAGCCCTTTTGAAAAATATCATGGGTATCGGTTCTATTATTATCTTATTGGTTCTACTTGTGGTAACCCTGCTTGCCATGCTCGACCGCGACCTGCAGCAGACGGTGGATCGATTCAAGGCGTGGCTGGCTGATTTTAGAGAGTCGTGGGAAGAGCGGGCGGAAGAACGGAAAAAGAAAAAAGAAGAGCAGGCGAAACAGCGTGAAGTTGAAAAACGCCAGGCGGCAGAAAAGAAAATGAAGGAAGACCGCAGCAAGCCGAAGCCCGAGCCCCGGGAGCCGGCATCCATTGATGAAATTGTGGAGCGATCTCAGCAGCAGGATGAAGAGCGCCGCAAGCGCCAGGAGGAAGAAGTACAGACGCTCGACCAGCGGCAGCGGGCTATTATCGATAAAAAGGGCACGAAAAAAATTGCCGAAGAAGATGAGGACGACGTAGATATTTCGGTGTATGTGGGCGAAGGTGATGAAGAAGCGGACGCCAAAGAACTGGAGCGCCAAAACCAGAATCGTGCGAAGGAGGTGCCTGAAATCAAGTATAAATTTCCGACGATCGACCTGCTCGACTCCCCGCCAAGCGAAGGTAATGAGGTGGATCTGGAGGAGATCAAGAATAACAAGCGTATTATCCTTGACAAGCTTAAGCGGCACAAAATTGAGATTTTGAGTATCAACGCTATTGTGGGGCCTACGGTAACGCTGTATGAGCTTGATCCTGCTCCCGATGTGAAAATCAGTAAGATCGAGAGCTATGCCAACGACCTGAAGATGGCGACGGCGGCCCACGGGTTGCGCATTATCGCCCCGATTCCGGGCCGTTCTGCTGTGGGTATTGAAGTACCCAACAGCGCCCGGGAAACCGTCTTTATTAAGTCGGTCATCAACACCAAGAAATTCGTGGAAACCGATGCCGAACTGCCCGTCGCGTTTGGGAAGACGATTGAAAACGAAGTATTTTTGATTGATCTCACCAAGATGCCCCACTTGTTAATTGCCGGTGCCACGGGCTCGGGTAAGTCGGTCGGTATCAACACCATCATCACCTGCCTGCTTTACAAATGCAATCCGGATGATCTCAAATTTGTGATGATTGACCCGAAGAAGATTGAACTTTCGCTGTATCGTAATATTCAAAATCACTTTCTGGCTACGTTGCCCAATGCCGAGGAACCGATCATCACGGATACTACCAAGGCGATGGAAACGTTAGAAAGTCTCACGAAAGAGATGGACGAACGCTATGACCTGATGAAAATGGCTATGGTGCGCGACATAAAAGACTATAATAAAAAATATGATGCCGGTGAGCTTGACGACGATCTTGGCCACCGCCATCTGCCGTATATCGTAGTGATTATTGATGAGCTGGCCGACCTGATGATGACCGCCGGCAAGCAAATTGAAGAACCCATTGCGCGGCTGGCTCAGTTAGCCCGGGCGGTAGGCCTTCACTTGGTGGTTGCAACCCAGCGTCCGTCAGTGAATGTAATTACCGGTACAATTAAAGCGAACTTTCCGGCGCGAATGGCGTATCAGGTAGCGTCGAAGGTAGACTCCCGCACGATTTTAGATACCGGGGGCGCCGATCAGTTGGTAGGCCGCGGTGATATGCTGTTTACCAACGGCGGCGGTATGACACGCATTCAAAATGCATTTGTATCAACCGAAGAAGTAGAGCGGATAACCGCGTTTATTGGCAAACAGCGCGGGTATAAACATCCGTTTCACTTGCCGGAAAAAGAACCGGAAACGAGTGGAAGTGCCGATATTCCCGATCCGCTGGATGATATTGATGAGTATTTTGAAGCTGCAGCGAAAGTGATTGTACTGCATCAGCAGGGATCGGTTTCGTTGCTGCAGCGCAAGCTGAAAATTGGCTACAACCGCGCCGGGCGTATCATTGATCAGTTGTATAATGCTGGTGTGGTAGGCCCGTACCAAGGCAGCACGGCGCGCGATGTTCTGGTTGACGATGAAGAGGAATTAGAACAGTTATTAGATGATTTGGATGAATATGATCGCTAAAAAATATAGCATACTTTTTTTGGTTTTTGGCTTCTTTGTGGTAGCTCAGGCTGGCTACGCACAAGACGCACCGTTTGAGCAATTGAAACAGAAATTTGAGAACGGCCAGATTTTTAAAGCCGATTTTAACCACAAGTACGTCGACTCCTATACAGATGAAACCGTGGAAAACAGCGGAGAAATCTGGGTCGGAGAAAATCAGTACAAGGTAGACAGTCCAAATCAACTGGTGGCAGTGAACGGGGATATATCCCGGGTATACGACAGTGAGCGTAATCGCGTGATTATAAGCACCTATGTGCCCGAAGAAGATGATTTTGCTCCGTCACGTATTCTCAATGGAATCGACTCAACCTATACGATTGATGAGCAGGAAAAGAAAGGAGATAACTATTTGATTAAATTGAGTTCGGATGATCCTTTTGCTCTGTTTCAAAATGTGGAAATTACTCTCAATTCCAATTTAATACCGTTAAAAATCTTTGTTCGCGATCCGGCCGACAACCTTATTACCACTACTTTTTCGGACGGATCGTTTATCAACAGAAGGGAAAACATTTTTGAATTGGAATACCCGGCAAATGCCGAAATTATAGACATGCGCAATTAATCGGGGATGTTAAAAAAAACCCTCAAAACCACGATTGCCTTAGCAATAGGTGGTGTCTTTTTATGGTTGGCTTTTCGAAATGTTCGCATTGAAGAAGTATGGGAGTATGCCAAAACCATCAGCTTCTGGTGGATTTTGCCGTTTGCGATTACTTTGTTGCTAAGTAACATCTTGCGCGCCGAACGGTGGCGATTGCTTATTGAGCACGAGAAAAAAGATCTGGATCACGTTACACTCGTCGCGGGTGTGCTCACGGGCTATCTGCTCAATATGGTGGGCCCGCGCTTCGGTGAAGTTTCCCGCCCGGTGTATGTTGCCAAACGCGAAGGGCTCAACTCTTCAAAACTCATCGGTACCATCGTTCTGGAACGTATAATCGATCTTATAACGATGATTCTGCTTATGATTGTCGTTGCTGTGTATCTCATTTCCGATCTGGGGGTGCTGCGCGATATATTTGGTAATGAAACGATGAACTTACTTACACAGGGCGTACCGTTAATCACCACCCTGTGGTCCATTCTTACTGTTTCTGTTATTGTTTTAATCGGGTATTTGATTGTAAAAGGAGTACAGGCGCTGGCTGTTCGGGTAGAAAAAGTCTACTGCTGGGTTGAGAAAGCAAAAGAGGCCATCAGCCAGTTCAAAGATGGGCTGCTGGCCGTACGTGAAGTAAAGCGCTGGTGGATGTTCATTCTTTATACCGTCCTGATATGGACATGCTATACGCTGATGTCCTACATCCCTTTTTATATGTTTGAGGCGACATCGCACCTGGGCATGCTGGAAGCATTGACAATCACTGTGATTTCAGCTATCGGCATTGCCATCCCTTCGCCGGGGGGATTGGGCACATACCACTACTTTGTAAAACAGTCGCTTAAAGTACTGTTTGGCATTGGATTGGCAGCAGGACTTACCTACGCCACCATCACCCATGCGGCCACGGTTGTTATGGTTATCCTTTTCACCCCTATTGCACTGGCTATAGATAAATGGCGGCAATCAAAAAAAGGGGGGGCGCCTATTTAAAACGGAGCCTGGGGAATGAAAAGCAGACTGTAAAAAAATGTTCTTTTTGGAAACAGAATGGTAGTTTTTAAGTATACTAAATATCAACTCTTCGATTTTTCGACCGTTGTGCAAATGTTTGTACATTTATACATATTTAAGGCAATTTCTGAATAACAAAAACTATGACGTCACGCTTCCTTTCTACGGTATTTATTTTACTATGTATTTGGGGATTATCTACGCCCGTTTATGGACAAGATGATCAGGATGCTACGCTGTTGCCTGATATCGACCCGCAGGATATTGAAATTCGGGGAGAGTTTAAGGCACGTTTTCCCGGGTTAACCCGCCAGCCAATTTTAGGCTTTGATCCGAGCCTGCGTATCTACCAGATTGATCCCGAACGACAACCGTTTATGGAAACGGGAGATGAGGTTGTAGCTAACCTTCCGGTGAGCAGCCTCTCGCGCCCTGCCCCGCCCGAGTACAATGCTCTTACGTATAATGAAGAGATTAATGCTTTTGCCCGTGTAGGTGTAGGCAGCTACACCAGCCCCGAAGCGCAATTTTGGGGTGTTCTGCCTATCAACAGGCAGTCGTACCTCGGTGGCAGCCTCGACTTTTCATCTTCTGATGGACATCTGGATGAGAGCTCCAGCTTTCGCTTTCTGGATGCGACCGCCGAATACGGCACGCAAATAAATGAACAGATGGAATTGCGCATTCACGGCGGTGCACAAAACGATTTTAATTATGCCGCCGATTTTGATGGCACTCGCTCTGCTTTTGTTCCGCGGTTTGAATATGAAGGTTTTAATGGCGGAATAGAATTAACGCGGATGAATAATGATATTGCCGGGTGGAAGCTTCAGGGAAATATCCGCAGTTTCAGTACGAATGTTGAATCGCAAAGTTTTGGTGGTTCTATCGATGAGGTCGTATACAACGGTTCATTTGTCAATCGCTGGGCCCTTGGTAATCCTAATGAAACCATAGCACTTAAAGCAGGCGGACGGGGCGGCAGCTATGAATCTGATGATCAGGAAAGCCAGAATTGGGGTACCCTACAGGGAGGTGTGGCCTATGAACGGTTGTTAAATTATCGCACCAACATTCATGCCGAGGTGAACGCTTATTATGCGACGGATGCGCGTCAAGAAAAATTTTATCCCGGGGGGCTATTGCAAGTGGAGCACTGGTTTGGTGATCGTCTGAAGATAACCGGGACGGCAGAAGGCAAGCCACATCTCCGTACCGTGGAGCAGTTTCATGAACAGAATCGGTTTCTTGGAATTAACAACACATTAGTTCACAGCTATAATTTTGATGTCACTGGAGAAGCATCAATAAAGTACTATCGCGGCAGTAAATTGCATGGCGGCGTAAAATATTCAAATATACAGGATAAAGCTTACTTTATACCCGGCAGCACCCCGAATCCGGCAGATGGAGAACCCTTTTATAACTATAACATACAGTATCAAAACGCGACAAACTTCAAGCTTTTTGCCGGTATTACCCATCAGCTGTTACCCGAGAAATTCTGGGTGAGCGGGCAGTTTTATCTGCAGAATCCCGAGCTTGATAACGGCGAAGAAGTTCCGTTCGAGGAAAACTGGGGCGTAAATGCCAGCATGTCGTTTCGGCCAATTGATCGAATTACGGTTGAAGGCTGGGCCGATTACGTAGGCAACCGCGAAACGGGCGTTAGCAATAATACCGTTGAGGGGTTCTTTTTGGTCGGCGCGCAGCTGGATCTGGAGATCACCAATAACTTTGGCGCGTACGTGAAAGGGGTAAATCTTTTCGATCAGCAGTATCAGGTTTGGCAAGGGTACCAGGAGCGGCCATTACAAATATATGGTGGATTGACAATTAAACTTTAGGAGTTAGGAATTAGGAGCAATGGACAAAGAGTTTTTGCAGGTATTTTCAGAAGTGGTGCGATCGCAGCTTGCGCATAAATGCGACGTAGAGCTGGAAGGCATCGGCGTTTTTAAAGTTGTACATCGCAAACAGTTCCAACAGCAATACCAGGACGGCCGCGTGGTGATGATGCCGCCGAAAGATACCATCAAATTTGTAGCCGACAGCAAGTGGACGAATGGTAATTGATAAAGGAAAATTGATAGCGCTGTTGGTTGATAAAACCGGGCGCAGTACACAAGAAGTCGAAGAGCAGCTAAACGAGCTGACAGAACAGATTGAGCAAGCGGCCAGATCGGGGCGACAGTTTCATATCGAGGGTTTCGGAACGTTTGGGATGGATGAGGGAACGATTTACTTTGATCCCGCAAGTCAATTCAAGACCGAGATCAACCAGAAGTATGCAGGCATGAAACCCATCGAATTGATGGCAGCCTTTAAAGAAACGGGCGCTGGCGTGCCCGTCGAAGAGGTAAAAGATAAACCGGTAGCTCCTGAACCATCGGAACCCGAACCGGAGGAAGACCTACCCGATGTGGTTGATGAGCCTGAAAAACAGCAGCCCGAGCCGGTTGAAGAAACAGCAGAAAAATCAACTAAAGAAAAACCCGAAGCTGTACCTGTCCCACCGGTATCAACTAAAAAAGAGAAACAGCCCGCTAAAAAGAAGACGGCGACAACAGGTAAAAGCAAAGAAGAACGTGACCCGCTTGGATCCGTATTGATTGCAGCGGTAGTTGTGATCGGCCTTTTAGTCGGCGGCTGGCTGGTGTACGACAGCGGCATTTTAAGTACATTAGGTAGTGAAAGTACCATGGGCGGTATCCCGGCCGATACTACCGCACAGAATACCGATCAGCCCCAGCCCGCGGCGAGCGATTCCATGCTTGCTTCTGGAACGGCGGCCGACAGTACGGAACAGAATACTTCGGATGAGGTATCAGAAAACAGGGTTTCCGAAGCCGCGTCTTCGCCTTACGGGTTGAAGGGAGCCGTAAACGATCAGACCAAAAACGCATATACTATTGTTATACATTCGTTTCGGTTGCGTTCTACCGTTCAGGAAATAGCCGACAGCCTTGATCAGCGAGGGTATCGCACTGTTTTATTTGAAGGCACCGCGAACGATGGAAGTCGGTGGCGGTTGGGGCTCGGACAGTTTGAATCAATACCGGATGCGCAGAATGCCGTACAACAATTATCAGAACCCTATAGGGAAAATCACTTTATTACACGAATTCAGTAAATTAATCCGTAACAGATTATTAATATGTCTTCACTTACACTTTTATTATTTCAGCTGGCTGATACCACCGCAACCGACTCACTAAACATTGCCAACGAAGAGAGCATGTCGTTCTTTAGTTTGCTGATGGAAGGCGGCGTATTGATGATACCGCTGTTCATCCTTTCGCTGGTGGCGGTATATGTAATTGCCGAACGATGGCGTTCACTCAACAATTCGCGCATGGAAATTGACAGCTTTCTGCGTGAGATTGAAAGCATGCTCAAAGACGGCGACCGTCAGCGGGCACTAACGTATTGCGACAGCATCGACAAGCCACTGGCTCGTATTCTAAAGGCAGGAATTCGTCGTTTGGGACGGCCCATTCGGGATATTGAAGACGCTATTCGCAATGCGGGTAAGAAAGAGATTTTTCATCTCGAAAAAAGAATGAACTGGCTGGCGACCATTGCCGGTGTGGCTCCGCTGGTCGGTTTTACCGGAACGGTGACCGGGATGATCGAGGCCTTTATGGATATTCAGTCGCTGCAGGGCAATGTAAATCCCAGCGTATTGGCCGGCGGTATCTGGGAGGCGTTGATCACCACGGCAACGGGTTTAATTGTGGGTATTATCGCCTATGGATTTTATAACTTCCTGCTGGGAAAAATTAACCGCATGGTGCACGAGCTTGAAAACGCATCGGCCGATTTTATCGACCTGCTGCAAGCACCATCGGTGAAGAAAAAGAAAACTTATAAAAACGCAGAGTAATGGATTTCAGAAAAGATGAAGATCGCCTGGAGTCGCTGACGCTGTTTTCGCAGTCGTCACTGACCGATATTGTGCTTCTGCTGCTTATATTCTTTTTGCTTACGTCCTCATTTGTCACGAATTTTGGCATTAAGGTGGATGTGCCCAATGCAGAAACCGGCGCGCAGACCGATAACCGGTTTATTTCGGTAGCCATCACCAGTAAAGGAGAGTTTTACGTAGACGGCAACCGGGTAACTACCGGACAGCTCGCTTCGGAAATCCGGCGGGTTAAGCAAAATAAACCTGAAGGGACACTCGTTTTACGTGCAGATAAGGAAGCTATTGTAGATAATGCGGTGCGTGTGATGAACATTGCCAAGGCACTGGATTTAAAAATTATAATGGCTACTGAGCGGAACTCAGAGTAAGCAGCGTTATGAATACACTTGAGAAATTGGATAACGAAGACCGTTTTGCCCTGTATATCAGCGGCGGTGTACACCTGGCGCTGATTGCGTTCTTTATTCTTTACTCTTTTACGATCAATCCCAATGTACGCCCTTCTTTTATCGAAGTTGAGTTTGGTGAATATAAATCGGGCACAATGGCCGAGTTTTCTGAACAGACTAATGAAGAGGTGGCCACCAGCCCGAACCCGTCTGAAGTAGAACCCGAAGATCCTCAACCGGATCAGCCTGAACCGGTTGAAGAACAGGTGGCAACAACAGCTGAAACCACGAAGCCGGTGGATGTACCCGATCAAAAAGAAGAAGTGCAGGAAGAAGAGCTGAAGACACCCGAAACCGACAAGGTTGATCCTGAAAAAGAAACCAGTACCGAGAAAAAAGAAGAGGTTGTAGTTCCGCCCAAGGCAAAACAGGCTGAAACCCAGCAGCAGGGCGCCGAGAATAGCGGCGATGAACAGGGGAATCAGGGCCGCGTAAATGCCGACCAGGGAACGGGCAATGAATTGGAAAAAGCCGCACCGTTTAACCTTAACATCGAAGGCATTAACCGTGACCCACTGGTGAAACCTATTCCCGATAATTCATCCGGATATGAAGCCACCGTTACGATTCGGTTCGAAGTAACACCCGATGGACGCGTTACCAATATCATCCCGATTCGAAAAAGCGGTAATCCCGAAATTGACCGCGAAGTAATCCGCACGCTTAACAGCTGGCGTTTTTCTCGTTTGCCCTCAAATGTACCACAACAGAACCAGACCGGTACTATTACCTTCCGTTTCGTGCTGGATTAGCTTGGTTGGAATCTGTGCAGCAATAGAGGATCAACCTTAAATTTGTCCAGCGCTTAAATTCAGCCTATCTTCTGTACTTAATTTATAATTAAAAGATGAAGTTATGTTGATCCGCATCCACCTCTCGGCTGTTGTTGCACTATTAATCTTCCTGTCTTCTTCACCGGACACTTTTGCACAACAGGGGGCGCCTTCGGCGGAACAGCAAATTAAGGCAGCGGTGCTGGCAGCACCGCAGGCATTTAGAGATGGGGCGAAAGTGTACGGCTACAGCCCCGAGGGCGAATGGACCACGCTGCGTGAAGGCCGCAATGCGATGATTTGCATTGCGGATGATCCCGCTGAAGCGAAATTTCATGTAGCTTGTTATTTTGAGGGGTTGGAACCGTTTATGAAGCGCGGCCGCGAACTCCGGGCGCAGGGATTAACGCGCACCAAGGTGGATTCTATTCGCCGTGAAGAAATCGAAGCCGGTGCGCTTAACCTCCCTCAAAAACCGATGACGCTCTATAGCTTAAGCGGTGAAGAAAACGCCTACGATTACCCGTCTGAAACACTGAAAAAAGCGCGCCCGCTTACCGTGGTTTATGTTCCTTTTGGCACACAGGAGTCAACCGGAATGACTACATCTCCCGCCGGACGGGGTGCTCCCTGGCTGATGGAACCGGGCACGCCCTGGGCGCATATAATGATTTCAGGGAATCCGGTAGGGGAAGAAACCGGACAGTGATGAAGTGATTTTTTATCAATTCCCGATCGAAACAAATACCGTATCCGGACCGGCTATTTTTTTGATGTGACACCCGTCACTTCCAAAAAAGTATTCCCGGGTAAAGTTGATGGCATCTCCCTTTGTACCCCGGACTGTTAATTTTTTACCCGCCGGTAAAATATCATCCCTGTAGCCGTCGTGAAAAATGATGTATTCTCCCGGCTCTATTTCCTGGTTACTACAGGTTCCGTCTTCGCAAATACCCAACTCTTGGCCGGTTGTCTGATCTTTCACAACAATCTGAACAGATTCGACCGGGTGCTCATTTTCTTGATTGGCAACGGTCATGGTAGAAATAGCGAATATATCTGTACACGTTCTATTAGTTTGGGTAGAATCGCAGGAAGAGAACAGGAAGACGATGAGGAGAATAAAAATAGAAGACTTAAATTGAATCATATCATCAGGTTTATGAACCAAAATTTACAGGTATATTCTGCCCCGGTTTATTCTTTTAATTGCTGTTAGATAGTGGCGATAATATACTTTTGTACATTAATACACAGCAATTAAAAGGAGTAACTACTGGTATGCTTATTAATGATAACAGTTATACGGGATTGGGGTCAGAAACGCGGGGTACAGTTCAAGGCCTAAGCGAATGTAGTAATCTCAGGAATTATTAGTTGGGACTTCTGATACCGTATAAAATTTTGTAATTACCGGCTATTTTATCCCTCTCGACATTCCTGTAAGCAAATCTTATTGTAAAATCGAATATAGGTTATAGTAAATATCTATCAGAAAACGGTTTATTTCATCGAATGATTTGATATTTTTAACCAAAGAAATTAAAAACAACTACTTGGATTATGGAAAACGGAAAAGGCAGCAACGATACAAACAACACCGAAAGTTATAACGCAAATACCGAAAGCGGGTGCCCGTTTCATGAGGGCAGCTCAGCGGAAAGTGAAAATGGCGACGCGATAAGGTATGGTGGCGGCACCAGAAATGTTGACTGGTGGCCGAACAAGCTGAATCTCAATGTTCTTCGGCAGCACTCTTCCCTGAGTGATCCGATGGACGAGGATTTCGACTATGCCGAAGAGTTCAAAAGTCTTGACCTGAAAGCTGTAAAGGCCGACATTGAAGAAGTCATGACAACTTCACAGGATTGGTGGCCGGCCGACTTCGGTCATTATGGCCCCTTCTTTATCCGGATGGCGTGGCACAGCGCTGGTACGTATCGCGTTGCTGATGGCCGCGGCGGTGCATCGGGGGGCATGCAGCGTTTTGCCCCTCTCAACAGCTGGCCCGATAATGTAAACCTTGACCGTGCGCGCCAGCTGCTTTGGCCCGTAAAGAAGAAATATGGTCGCAAGCTTTCGTGGGCCGATTTGATTGTTCTGGCCGGGAACTGCGCTCTTGAATCGATGGGAATGGAACCGTACGGTTTTGGAGGCGGTCGCGAGGATGCCTTTGAGCCTGATCAGGGAGTAAACTGGGGTTCTGAAAAAGAGTGGCTCGAAAATGATCGTCACAACGAAGAGGGCGAACTCGAAGGTAATCTTGCAGCTGACCACATGGGGTTGATCTATGTAAACCCCGAGGGACCGAACGCCAATCCCGATCCGGAAAAGGCGGCGTACTTTATTCGACAGACATTCCGACGCATGGCGATGAATGATGAAGAAACCGTTGCGCTTATCGCTGGTGGACATACTTTTGGAAAAACCCACGGCGCGGCTTCCGAGGATCATCTCGATGCTGAACCAGAAAGTGCGCCTATCGAACAGCAGGGCCTTGGCTGGAAAAGCAAATACGAATCCGGAAAGGCCGCTCATACGATCACCAGTGGCCTTGAAGGCGTTTGGACCAGCAAACCGATTGAGTGGGATACCGAATTTCTCGATAACCTGCTCGACCAGGAATGGGAGCTTGAAAAAAGTCCGGCCGGAGCGTGGCAGTGGAAAGCCGTAGGCGAATCGGCGCGCAGAGTGCCCGACGCGCACGACTCTTCCAAAGAGCATCCCGCATTTATGCTTACGACCGACCTTGCATTGAAGGAAGATCCGAAATACCGGGAGATCTGCGAACGCTTCCGTGAAAACCCCGATGAGTATCAGCAAGCTTTTGCCAAAGCCTGGTTTAAACTTATCCACCGTGATATGGGACCTAAAGCGCGTTACCTTGGCCCGGAAGTCCCTGAAGAAGATCTGATTTGGCAAGATCCTGTTCCTGAAGCTGATTATGAATTGATCGGGACAGAAGAGATTGCTTCCCTCAAAAAGCAGATCCTGGATACAAATCTCACCGTGTCTCAGCTTGTTCGTACTGCATGGGCATCGGCTTCGACGTACCGCGACAGTGACAAACGTGGCGGTGCAAACGGAGCTCGCCTTCGCCTCAAGCCGCAAAAGGACTGGGACGTTAACAATCCGCAAGAGCTTGATACCGTACTGCAGACTCTTGAAGGAGTCCGGGAAAACTTCAACAGTTCACGGTCTGATAATAAGCGTGTTTCACTGGCTGACCTAATTGTACTGGGCGGCTGTGCAGCCGTTGAAAAGGCCGCAAAAGATGCAGGACACGATGTGAGCGTTCCCTTTGAACCGGGACGTACCGATGCGACCGCAAAGCAAACCGATGTGGAATCATTCGAATGGCTTGAACCGAAAGCCGACGGATTCCGCAATTATCTTGGTGAAAATAATGATGAATCGGCAGAAGAACTGCTGGTCGACAAGGCGAACCTGCTATCACTGACGGCTCCCGAAATGACGGTGCTTGTTGGTGGTATGCGCGCGCTGAATGCAAACTACGATGGGTCTGAATTCGGTGTCTTTACCGACCGGCCCGGGACGCTGACTAATGATTTCTTCGTGAATCTGATCAGCCTCGATAATGAGTGGGAAAAGTCCGGGGGTTCTGAAAAAATATTTGAAGGCCGCGACCGGCAGACGGGCGCTCTCAAATGGAAAGCAACACGTAACGATCTCATCTTCGGCTCAAACTCTGAACTACGGGCCGTTGCCGAAGTGTATGCTTGCGATGATGCAGAAGAGAAGTTTGTGAAGGACTTTGTGGCAGCCTGGGATAAAGTGATGAATCTCGATCGCTTCGATCTGAAGTAGTTCAGCCCCAGGCTATAGAGTTCTCAACATCAATTATAAAGGCAGCCCTGGTATTTTTCCGGGCTGTCTTTATATTTTGATTTCGTTCTCTCGTTACTGAAGCGGCTTGGCCTGGTTCATAAAAATCAGACGGCGCGTTTTACAATACGCTCCTTACCATTTGGGATAAATTCTCCTTTAATTTAATAAAGGGATATCCTGGGTTATCTCTTTTCGCACCTTATGCAGTCTCAATATCATTCCGGTGGTCCTGAAAATTTCGGTACGGCCCTGGCATCCGCCTCTTCTTGAGTTTTGGCTATTCTGTATTCTGTAATATCTTCAATCAACCATTCGCTCCATATAATACCTTTTGGCCTTAAGCTGGTGTTGACGCTGGAAGAGATACGTGTGTTTGGACGAATTTCCAGCAACTTTGTCGCTTTTCAAGGACCCCTGTGAACCTCGCATCTTGCCATTTGATTACTGTTTCGTTGGTCTTGATACGGGCATCAAGGCGATGTGAATACCAAGCGACCCGGCCCGTAGCCGAAACGGTTATTTGGAGATCTTTAATCTGAGCCTTGTAGTACTGCAGTCCCTTAAACTGCTCTGCCGTAGCAGTGCGAAGTTCGTCCCATCCTTTCCAGATTTCATCGCTGTCTGTCCCGATGTGGACCATCGTATCATCATGAGCTATAATATGCTCCATGAGTTCAAAATCTTGATGGTTCATGGAGCTAAAAAATTGCTCAATAGTGGTTTTAACCTCGTCTTCTGAATTAGATTCTTTTTTCATGTTTATTTAGCTAAATAAGTAGGTCTAACGATCTGGCGCTTAGGTATATCCATATGATTGTTGAATCAGCAACTAACAAAAAATGAGTTTTAAAACCAAAAGCGGCAAAGAATAGGCGAGGTGCGCCCCGCCCCATTTTCGGGGTCCCCTTGAAGCGCGGGTTATACCGCCTCACCTAACAGCATAACCAAAGGAGGAATGACGCGCGAGAACCTGCCATCTGTTGTTGACGAGAACCCATGTGTCCGTAAGTATGAATTTGAACACACCTCCTTTAGGTGGCGGTAGGTCAAGTGGCGGTGGTTCTGTGCCCTGCCATACACATCGCACAACAGCCGTATTATCGTGAAGCTTTACTTCCAATATACGAACATCACGGCGTGGCCAACTTCGCAACATCGAATTTCGAAGATAAAGTGACCGGTCAATCACCGGAGCATCTGCTGTTGCACCCGTACCAATTAATGTGAATTTTGGATGGAGTAGTTTTGACAAAAGTAAGCTGTCTTTTTGGACTAGTGCATCCGTCCACTTCTGTTCCAATTTCAGAAACTCTTTCTTAGAGGTAACCTGTGCATTGAGGGTTCCGCTCGTAATAACAAACGAGGCTGATAAGAGAAAAATAAGTGTTTTCATAGAATTTAAATTATCCATATTAATACCCCGTATTTTAATAGCGGTATAATGGCCCCGCGCGTAACCGGCGTGCGTAAATTTATAATCTAAAACAAAATGTACTATGGAACAGCAAAACAAACAACCTGAAACGGAAGAGCGAGGTGCGCCTGTCCCATTTTCGGGGTCCGCTTGAAGCGCGGGTTAGGTGTACAATAAAGTTAGGAATTTAGCAGTTACGTGTATAGATTGATAAAAAATACACATTAGCTAAATCGAGGTAATTATGCGAACGAATGTAGTGATCGATGACGACTTGATGGATGAAGCCTTGAAGGTGAGTCGATTGAAAACGAAAAAAGATGCGGTGGAGGAAGGGTTAAAATTGTTAGTCCAACGCAAAAAGCAAGAAAATATCAAAGACTTGCGGGGAAAATTACACTGGAAAGGCGATTTAGAAGACATGAGGACTGACGAGAAGTGATTTTAGTAGATACGAGCGTATGGATTGACTATTTCAATGGTATAGAAAACAAGCAAACCGAAAGTCTCGATCAGATCCTTTCTGAGCAATCAGTTCTTGTCGGAGATATTATTCTCACTGAAATTTTGCAAGGTTTTGATAGCGATAAAGATTTTAGACTAGCCAAACAAGCGCTTGATCCGCTAGACTGTGTTCATCTCGGAGGAAAATCGCTGGCAATTAAAGCAGCATCTAATTTTCGTTTTCTTAGGTCAAAAGGCGTCACAATACGGAAAACGGTAGATATGCTCATCGGAAGTTGGTGCATCGAACATGAAGTGGAGCTGCTACATAATGACAAAGACTTCGGCCAAATAGCAACTCAGCTGCCTTTGCAAATTTACGCTAATTGATGTTGTACACCTAACGACCTGGCGCTTAAGGTGCGCATGCATGAATGTTGATTTATTAAATATTGAACGAAGAGCTAAAAAGCCAGAAAGTGGCAAGACTTGGCGAGGTGCGCCTGCCCCATTTTCGGGGTCCGCTTGAAGCGCTGGTTATAGTTCTCTCTGACTGAGACTATTCAAGCAAGTTTATTAGTTTTTGATACGATTCGAGATTCCCTTTGGCAAAAAAACCGATCATCTGTTTGAACTGGGCATTGTTATTATATCCCAGACCATACGATATGACCTGAGTCCCCCCCGTATCTGTTTCATTAAATTCAATCACATTATAGAAATCCTTTTCATTTTCTTTCATGAAAGCAGGAAACGATGCCGGTATTTCTGACTGAAGGGTAATCAGCTTTTCAGGGATATAATTCAGTATGTGAATCGTAATGGTATCTTCACTTTCAAGATTGCCATCAGTACTATAATTGGCTTTAATGGTACCGTTTATTTTAAAATTAATGCTAGCAACCGGTGCCGACCATTTGGTATACAATTCAGTTTGCGTGAAATAAGGCCACACTTTTTGAACGGGCGCATCAACAGTAAACGATTGTTTCAGTATGATTTCATCCGCTTCTGTTGTAATTATTTCAGATTGAATACGAGGGTGTTCAGACAGCTGCTGGCCGTTTGCTGTTGATGCTAACAGCGAAATGAAAACAATAATATAGAATGAGTAACGCATAATCATGGTTCGTTAATTAAATAATTTTGATTAGTTCCAACCACCGAGAATCAATCCCATTAAAGTAAACACTATCGTCCAGTATCCTCCATTGATGAGCATATATTTCCAGGATTTCCGTTCATAAAGACTGTTTACAGCCAACGCCATCGAAATCCAGCTGAAACCGGTTAGAAATCCGTAAAATGCCCCGCCGGCCATATCTATAGCCGGATCATTGAGAAACATGGCAAGACAAAAGCTCATTATAAGAATAAAAATAAATGCAAGGCCAAATATCTTTCCCATATTCGCATTATTGAGACGCTCTTCATTCAGGCCCGCTTCCTGCATCCAAATATTAGCAAACAATAAAGGAGAATACCATAATCCACCCGTTATAAAAGCAACTACCGTAGCTAACAGAATAGCCCAAATATTAAGTGTAGAAATATCCATAAATTAGTTTTTAGCTTGTAATTAACAGCAGATGATAGCAACAGCGGGAGAATAAGTATTGTATAAAACTTACCTATCTGATTGGAATAAAATTGGTGCGTCCTGAGGAAGAATCCAGGAATTCTGAAGGGTTGAATCCTGAAAATCGTTTAAAATCTCTGATGAAATGGGATTGATCAAAATACCCGCATTCTTCACTAATTTGAACCCATTCCAAGGTTTCTTTTTCCTGGATCTTGGGCAAGATTTGATTAAACCTGGTGATTCGTTGAAATATTTTGGGAGTAATTCCTACCTGCTGTTTGAAAAGGTGTATAAACTGCTTTTCGGAATATTTAAGATCGCTCTTGATCTCTTGGAGTGTACTGAGAGTTGGATTGACTACAATTTGGCGGCAGGCATTATCAATAACTGTATTCACTGAATCGGCGTATTCAAAGTTATCGTGCAACCACTCCCGAACCAATTCCAGCTTATCTTCAGCTATGTCTTGGGTAATGATTGATGTTCTTAGCGAATCTATGGTTTCGGGAAAATATTCTGATGCGGCTACTACCTTATTGTATAATTTATAGACGCTTGAATGGATAAATGGAATGAATCCTCCCGGTTTAAAGCGTATGCCTATTAATTCAGTATCAGGAAGCGCACTGATGGATATGTATTTGTTGTGCATCCCTGAAAGCCAGGAATGCCTGCAGGTTTGAACTACTTCAAAATCGGTATTGTCGTAGATGTGTCTTTCTTTACCATCAAGCTCAATTACAAGGCTGATCGTACCATCAGGTAGTAACCGCTCGATTTCATGCTCTGGATTATATAATCCAAGATAGAAAACAGAATCTACATGTTTTGACAACTCTTGCTGAAGCTCTAGCGTCTGAAAGTCCATTAATTATAATGCCGTTGTTATAGGGCTTGGGCTCTCCCTTCGTTACAAATTAATCTTCAGCCAATGTCGCTTTCCAAATTGTATTTATATCCTTAAGAACTTCTAAGTTTTCCAAAGGATTTCCATTAAGGAGTACCATATTCGCTTTACTTCCTACGCCAAGCCTACCCACAGGTATATCCCAGGCTTTGGCTGCATTCCCCGTTGCTGTTTTTAAAACTTCAAGATTTGAAAGGCCCGCTTCACTGTAAAGA
>JAFGWN010000160.1 GCA_016937115.1 Balneolaceae bacterium
TATAAGAAATACCGACAGAATCGTTGCCGCAACCAGCACGGGATTTATGGTATGAATCGGGTTAATACCCGCCGCACGTAAAGCGGTCAATTCATTGAGTTCGGTAAACTTACCAAAAGCCATCAGTGAGGCAACCAGAACCGCCATGGGAGCGGCTAAAACAACCATATAAGCCAGGTTGGTGAGGATCAGCTCAATAATGATCAACAGGGGCAGTCCTTTTCCGATCAGGCGATCGATGTAAAGAATCAAGAACTGCATGAGCAGCAAGAACATCACGGTAAGAAAACAGAAAGCAAAAGGACCTATGTGCCTTTTAAGGATGTCGAGTTGTAACTTATTGGGTTTGAGCCTCATCAGATACTTTTTAGTTGAACTAACCCTAAATTAAACCTATACTGTATTTTTACAAAATTGCTTGTGCAAATTAGCAAGCCAAATCTTGCAATAACTTTCAAATAAACATAAAATACTGCACGCAATATAGTTATTTGTGTGTGGTAGTTGAGCAAAAAACGAAAAGGGGTCTTATCTGAGTATCGCTACTGTATTTTTTACTATCTGATTCACAAAAATTAGACTCTATCGTTTCGTGCAGTTCAATATAGCAAAATGGCTTTTATTTGGGGTTTTTTGCCTGATTTCTGTTTTTGCAGGTACTACTGATTCCTTTGCTCAGGTACAGGGCGACAGCCTTTTCCAAACGCCCGATTCAACCCTGACAGATAGTCTGCCCGATGTTCAGTCTCTTCCGGTCATATCGTATCCCTTTCCAACCTACCCAGGCAAATTATACTACATCGATCTTTTTGAGGATCAAAATGAAGTTCGAATGGATTCCGCCGGCACGTATTTGAGCCAACGATTTTTGTATGATCTTCCGGTTGCGTATCCGTATGTCATGTCATTTGATGAGTACGCCACGCGAAGCAGGCAGCAGTCTGTTGACCAAAACTGGCAACAATTAATTAATGAATATGAAGCCTCGGCAGAGGGAGGACAAGGGTTGCTCGATTTCCAGTTTGATATTCCCGGAAGTGAAAAATCAGCATTCAGCACTATCTTTGGTAAAAATGAGGTAAATCTGCAGGTGAATGGTACGGCCAATTTGAATCTCGGGGCTTCAATCCAGAAAACAGAAAACCCTGCCATACCCCGTGACCAGCGCACCCAAATTGATCCTACCTTCAATCAAAATTTAAAACTGAATATTCAAGGAACGATTGGCGATAAGCTTTCTATTCGTACTGACTGGGATACGGAAGCGGCGTTCGATTTTCAGAATAGAGTAAATATTGTTTATCAGGGGTATGAAAATGAGATTTTGCAGCGTTTGGAGCTCGGCAACGTTTCCATGGAAACGGGCAATTCGTTGATACGGGGCGGAAGTGCGCTTTTTGGAATTAAATCTGTAGCCCAAATTGGTTCGCTGCGGCTCACATCGGTATTATCTCAGCAAAATGGGGAAAGCAACACGCAAACAATCACCGGCGGTGCGCAGGAGCAACAAATCAGCCTGCGTCCGGGCGATTACGAATACGACCGCCATTTTTATCTCGATTTTTTTACCCGGCAGCAGTTTGAACAGAATATGTCGAATCCGCAGCAGCTTGGAGAGGCACTGCAGTTATCGGAAGTAAACGTCTGGGTGCTGCGTGAATCGAGCCAGTCGACGGAGGGTGAGCGACAAGCCATCGCACTGGTTGATCTGGGCGTTGTTCAGAATGCCGACAGCACCTTTGCTCCGCCCAATGAAAATAACGACGCTTTCTCTGATGCACTTCTCAATCAGTTTCGCGATCCATCGGTGGGGGTGTCGGCAAGCGATTTCAATGTTGATGCGCCCGAGTTTGTTGAAGGATATTTTGTGCCTCTGCAGGAAGGCGTTGATTATGAACTAAACCGTCCGCTGGGTTACATTTCATTGAAACGAAATTTGGGTTCGCGTCAGGCGTTAGCGGTCTCTTTTAAATATGTCAGCCAGCAAACCGGACAAACAATTGATGTTGGTGATATCAGTCAGGGGGGCGGGAATCGTATTTATTTGAAACTTATTCGTCCCCAAACAGTTACGACGACCAACCCGGCGTGGGACTTGATGATGAAAAACATCTATTCGCTGGGCGTCAGTAATTTAACCCAGGATGGACTTGAACTTGATATAAAATATACCGAGTTAAATGTTCCATCCAGTTCACTGCCTCAGCGCGAATCTATTCTGCTACAAGATCTGGGACTGGATCGTGTAGATCAACAGGGAGGGGCATCACCGGACAATGTCATCGATTTCAGTACGGCAACACTGGATGCAATTAACGGTCGTATTATTTTTCCGTATCTGCAGCCGTTCGGTGATCGTATTCGTTCGCTTTTGGCGAGCACAGCTTTGCCTCCAACCGAAATTAATGCTATCGTTTTTGACGAGTTGTATAATGAAAAGAAAGTCAACGCTAATCAAAACTCGAAGAACAATTTTTACCTGGTTGAAGGGAAATCGAAAGGCAGTGTATCAGCCAGTTATTCGCTTGGTTTTTCGCCGGTAGAGGGATCTGTTCGTGTCTTTGCCAATGGAAAAGAGCTTCAGGAAGGCACAGAATATGTGGTTGACTATTCTATTGGAAACGTCACTATTTTAGATGAGCAGTATTTGCGCAAAGGGCAGGAGATCAAAATTGAATACGAGAATAATCAGCTTTCGCAGATCCAACAAAAAACATTTACAGGAGTTCGGGCAGAGTACAGCATCCGGGATAATATCAATATTGGCTCAACCTATTTTCACCTTAACGAACGGCCCATACAGGACAAGATTCGCCTGGGAGATGAGCCGGTTAATAATACTGTCATAGGGGTTGACGCCAATGCTCAGTTCAATGCACCGTGGCTCACGCGGCTTATCGATAAAGTACCATTATTGCAAACGCGGGCGCCTTCGAGTTTCAGTTTAAGCGGTGAGTTTGCCCAGTTGCGGCCGGGTGTAGCACAAACCAACGCTGTAGAAGATGCCATCGAAGATGATCGACTTTTTGATGATGAAGAACAGGGCCTGTCGTTCATTGATGATTTTGAAGGGGTTGATATCGGGTTGAATTTTCTTAGTCCGTCTCGGTGGAGTATTGCGGCTGCTCCCGCCGCAGTCCCGGGGTACGGACCAGACGAAGTATTTTTTGAAGATAACTCGTTGCAATCGCCGAGCCCTACATTAAGTGATAAAATCGCCCGTTCCGATTTGCGCAGCCAGTTTTCATGGTACAGTATTCCACGCAATATTGAAAACATTCTGGGGAATGTTCAGCGAACACCAGAGACACAGCCCGTAGAGGTAACCGATGTATTTCCCAACCGGGATGTGCTTTCTGAAGAAAATTTAATCACTACGCTTGATGTGCATTATGACCCGGGAACGCGCGGTCCTTACAATTATAATGATGATCTGCGAAGTCTTCTCGAGCAGGAACCAGAGCGGACGTGGGGCGGGATGGTTACAACGCTTCCATCAGGACAGGAGGACCTTACGCAGAACAACATTGAATTTTTAGAGTTTTGGGTACAACCGATCTTACCGGGTGGCCGCACGCCTGATGCCCAGGATTTGCAGGATTATGACGGAAAAATTTATATCGATATTGGGGTTGTTTCCGAAGATGTGGTTCCAAACTTTAAAACAAATAGCGAAGACGGGCTGGTTCGCCGACCGGATGACCTTGAAGTTGATAATTTTGGCGATCAGGCGCGCTCATATATTCCCAATCCACCGCCGGCTCCCGAAGGTCAGTTTTCGAATGAAACGCGCAGCCTCGAAGATGTAGGGCTTGACGGCGCGCCAAATCGAGAGGGGATCGATAATCAAAATGAGCAGGTGCTGTTTAGCGATTTTATAGAAACAACCGGGGCATTATACGGGACCGGCAGTGAGGCATTTCAACAAATACAGAACGATCCTTCAAATGATGATTACGTTTTCTATGCCGAGGACGAAGTTGCCGGACTACCGCTTCAGGAGCGGTTTTACCGCCTCTATGGTTATACAGATGGTAATACGCCGGCGAACACCAATGATGATAAGCAAGCCATCACCAACCGTCCCGATACGGAAGGCCTCATTACACCGTCTATCGTACAACAGAACAATTCCTACTTTCAGTACGAAGTGGAACTCAATCCGGCCGATTTCAGCTCGCTTGAACCCGGTGCTCCGGGGACATTCATTGTTGATCAAATCCCCGGACAACGTCAACAAGACCGTTGGTACCAAGTGCGCATTCCGCTGGATGAGTTTATCCGGAAGGTGGGTGATATAGAAAATTTCCAGAATGTCTCTTACATCCGTGTATGGTTGTCGGGCTACGAAGAGCCGTTTACCCTGCGTTTTGCTACTTTTGAGCTGGTAGGGAGCCAGTGGCGCGACGCTGAAAACGTAAATGCCGGGCAGCCATCTGTACCCGAGTTTGATATTTCGTCCATCAATATTGAAGAGAACAGCCGGCGCCGTCCCATTCCGTACCGCCAGCCCAATGGCGCTATTCGCGCAACGAATCGGTCCCAGCAGCGGCAGACAATCGCCAACGAGCAGTCGATTGTGATTGATGCTCAAAATCTGGGTCCGGGAGAGCTAAATATGATCAAGCGGGTGTATCCCGGGGGACTCAATATGGTGAACTATTCCAATGTGCGTATGTTTGTGCATGGCGAAGGCTACGAAAACCGCCAAGATCTGGAATTGGTGATGCGTTTTGGCACGGATTTGGTTAATAACTACTATGAGTACCGGCAGCCGATCAGTCCCTCCGATCCAGACTTCCCATTTTCTGATGTGGATCTTGGTGAGCTTTCCAATGCCGAGCGGGATCAGGAAGCCGAACAAGTGTGGCTGTACGATGAGAATAGCATGAATATTTTGCTCAGCGCTTTTAACCAGCTTAAACAGTTGCGTGACCTGCAGGCCCGGAACATGGATACTCCATTTGAACGAAACCTTAATGAGCTGATGCAGGAGTCGGTGCCGGGAGCTGTCATTGCCATAAAAGGGAATCCTTCGCTGGATCGTGTAGGTGAAATTGGAATGGGCGTTCGCAATCCATTTGATCCCGACAATCCGTCGGCGGGAGGAGTACCGTCGGTTGATGCCCAGATATGGCTCAATGAGCTGCGGGTCTCTGGCTTTGACAATCGAAACGGGTGGGCGGCCAATGCGCGTGCGCAGTTACAGTTAGCTGATTTTGCAACCGTCAACTTAAATTTGAGTCAACAAACCGATGGTTTTGGTGCGCTTAATTCGCGCCTGGGACAGCGCCGCACGTCCGATGAGTTCGCCTACGATCTTAATTCAACCGTGAATTTGCATAAGTTTATCCCCGATCGATTCGGCTGGAATATCCCGGTTTCGCTTTCAGCACGGCGATCTATATCAACCCCGCGCTATCTTCCCAACCAGGGTGATGTAACACTTGATGATTTTAAAAATGCCGTTGAAACGCGTATAGATTTAACCCAGCCACAAAAAGATCGGCTCATCGATAAAACAGTGCAGGCCAGCCAGACATCACTGGAAAGCTATTCGATAAATATTGCCAACGCTACCAAAAGCCTCTCGCAGAATCCGTTCGTAAAGTATACGCTGGACAAGACCACCTTTAATTTTGTTTATAATACGACGAATCAGCGCAATCCGCAGTATCTGTTCCAGAATAACTGGAATTACAGTGGTTCGCTGCGGTATAATATCAATTTTGATAACACGCTATTATTCCGTCCTTTTGGCTTCCTGGGTGATATGCCGCTGTTTCATCCATTGGCGGGTCTCCGCATAGGATATACACCGGCATCAATCACAACATCGGTGGGTATGGACCGCGATTACAGCGAGCTTCGGCGCAGGCCAATCGGCAGGGTAGAAGATCCATTACTGAACGAAACATTTCCGCTGCAGCAAACGCACAGTTTTACATATAATACCGATCTTGGTTTCACCTATAATTTTACGCCTTCTATTAAAACAGCTTTTCAAAGCCGTACGGTCTATGATCTTTCCCGTGCAGGGGTTCGCTCTAATGGCCTGCCCGGCACACCCGACAGCGCCCGGTTCGAAGTTCGTCCAACTTTTAA
>JAFGWN010000161.1 GCA_016937115.1 Balneolaceae bacterium
AGTACAAACACCAAAATTGCTATTTTGGCTGTTTGAGCAAATACCCTGGTTAAAGTATCATCCAGCTTCTCTGACTGCGCCCCCTTCCTGTTAATTTTCTTCTTTACCCAGTTTGCTATCGTCCAACCAACGATAAGAATAATAATAGCGAAAATGATGTTAAGACCGTACTCCACCACATACGGCATAATAGTATTTTGAAAGTCTTCCATAACACCTCTTGTTTGATTAATGTTTAAAACCCTAAACTATTGAAAATACAGACTTTATATATCATAATTAATCGTAAAAAAGTTAAAAGTAAAGGCTTTAAGCAATGTATAAGCAAGTACGTTTTAATCTAAAAAATCTATTGGCTAAGCGATGACCCGCAATATTTGCAATAAATCGCGGCGCTGTCGTGACCTTCTTCTTTGCAATAGCTACATATCGAATTCTTATTCTCACTATCCTTAAATACCTGGCTCATATCGTAGGTTACAATGCCGGTGGGCACAGCAATAATACCGTACCCCACAATCATAATAACTGACGCCAGTGCCTGCCCCAGCCCGGTTTGCGGAGCAATATCACCAAAGCCCACCGTCGTCAACGTGACAATAGCCCAATAGATACTCCGCGGAATACTTGTAAAGCCATTTTCGGCACCTTCAATCGTATAGAGCATGGACCCCATGATTGTTACCATCATCAACACGGTAAAAAGAAAGACCAATATTTTTCGGCCGCTGGTTTTTAAGGCGCGCTTCAGCAGTTCTGCTTCATCAACGTACTGCACCAGCTTGAGCACCCGAAATATGCGCAGGATGCGAAGGCTTCGAATCACTAACAGATATCGGCTGCCCGGCACAATCACACTCAGGTACGTTGGAATAATAGCCAGCAAATCGATGATACCGTAAAAACTAAATATATACCGCCGCTTATCACCCACGCACAGGATGCGCAGAATATATTCGATGGTAAATAGAATCGTAAAAAACTATTCCACCCCATATAGCAAGCTGCCATAAGATTGCCGAACGCCTGCGACACTATCAAGCATTACCGCAATAACACTCAGTACAATACTTGCAATGAGCACCACATCGAAGAGTTTTCCGCTGGGTGTATCAGCCTCAAATATGACCGTATAAATCTTTTTCTGCCAATCTGTTTTGGGCTCCAGCGCTTGGTTGGTAATCATAGAGGTTTTATTTGTTGATTCCCTAAACCCACAATACTAATAAACTTAAAAAGCCCGAAATTAAAAAAGGCAGCACCCAAAACGGTGCTGCCTTTTTGCCGATATTTATTTTTTTACCAACCTATTTTTTTATGATAGAACGTACTTCGGCGAAACCGGCTTTTACATTATCCCAAAGATGATCTGCATCTTTTTTGAGCTGATCGAATGTATCTTCGCCCGAATCTTTAATTTTATCGAGCTTTAACCGAAGCTTGGCGCGTTTTTCCTGAAGCTCTTTCATTTTTACATTGAACTTCGCTTTCAACTCTTCGGAACGGCCCTCAGCTTTCTTCTGATACTCATCAATTTGGGCATTCCATTCCCGCATTTGATTTTCAAGTTTGTCGATATATTCTTTACGCGTTGCCATAACTATTCCTCTGGTTTCTATAGTTGATAATTTTACTCAAGGTGACTGCGCAGCATCCAGGCAGTTTTAGAATGCACGTGCAGCCGCTGTGTAAGTAAATCGATAGTCGCCTCATCTTCCGCTTCTCGTGCCGGTTCCAGCGCTTCCCGCGCTGTTCTCAGAACCTGCTCGTTACCCACGGCAAGGTGACGCACCATATCCAGCGCTTTGGGTTCTTCGGTACTTTCTTCCAAAGACGTAAGATTGCGAAACTCTTTGAATGTTCCCGGTGCTTTATGCCCCAGTGCCCGAATGCGTTCAGCAATCTCATCGACTGCTTCGGCCAGTTCGGTATACTGTTCCTCAAACTGTTCGTGCAGCGAATGAAATAGTTCACCCGTTACATTCCAGTGGTAATTATGCGTTCGCAGATAGAGCATGTATGAATCCGCTAATACTTTTGACAACCCATCTGCAATTGCTTTTCGATGTTCTTCACTTATTCCAATATTAATATCCATTTTTGCTCCGTTCTTTGTTGCTGTACTCATAATGATTTTCGCTTTTTAAGTTCAACTTTGAACTCAGGACTTTGTTTCACATTCATAATCTTTAAACAAGGCTGAAAACAGCTCGCAAAAGAAATTACTTAATTCTTTAATCATATTCGTTTATGGGTAGTTAGTCTTGTTTTGTTAATACATAAAGATGATGGAAATCATTCATTTTATGCAATAGAACTTTTCTATTGAGCAGATAGCGACAACCATTATAGAAAGGAAAAATAATAGCTTACGTAAAACGGGCACGCATATTGCAAGAAGGGGAAATAGATACTCATCCCGGACGACTGCGGGATGAGTATCTATTTAAATAACAAATATGCTACGATTCTACATCGTGAACTTCCTTTAAAATACTTTTAGCTTCTTTATCTTCGTCCTGCATTACACGGTGCTGCAGATTGGTGATGATTTCCTGCTGTGCCTGTTCAAACGCTTTTTCTTTCGCCTCCTTTTCCGTACCGGTGCGGATCAGATCATAAATATCATCAGCACGAACAATACTATACAACTTGTCGTCATTAAAAGCGTGTGAACGTTTTTCTTCGTATTCACTGAATACGCGCGGGAAGTCTTCGCTGTCTTCTGCCCGGGTGATGATTTCTACATGTTCCGGTCCTTCCGCGCTGAGAGGTGTTTTACAGAGATAGAAAAAACTTTGTTTGTATTGCATAACTCAAAAATTTTCGTCTTTTAAAATTGCTGGTATTAAGGTACGAAAAATCTTTAGCTTTTTTAACCCGATTACAATTGATTTTTATTTTTATATCCTGAAAATTTCAACTCGTAATCTGTTATGCTAAAAAAACAACGCCCGTAATGTCCATTGAAGTAATATTCGTTTTTATTCTGCTGGCCGTTGCTCTCTTTCTGTTCACAACAGATTATGTTTCTTTTGACGTTGCCGCGCTTCTTATTTTAGCGGCTCTGCTTTTAAGCGGTATCCTTACCCCCAAAGAAGGATTTTCGGGATTTAGCAATCCCGCTACGCTCACCGTAGCGGCGATGTTTATTCTCAGCGACGGGCTTCGGCGAACGGGCCTGCTCAACAGGGTAGGAGCCTATTTTACCCGGCGTATTGAACAACATTATTGGACCGGCCTGTTTCTGATGCTGGCATTCGTCAGTATATGTTCTGCATTCATCAATAACACGGCCGTTGTAGTAATCTTTATTCCGGTAATGATTAGTGTGGCCGGTCGTGTGGGCGTGAGCCCCTCCAAGCTGCTGATGCCGCTCTCTTTTGCCGGTATTTTCGGCGGAATTTCTACGTTAATCGGTACATCAACAAATATTCTGGTGAGTTCCATTGCTCAAGACAACGGGCTCGCCGCATTTTCCATGTTTGAGTTTACCCCCATGGGGCTAATTTTCCTGGTTGCAGGATTTGTATACCTGTTCACCATCGGTATCAAACGTATTCCCGAACGGCGAAAAAACGAAGAGCTGACAAAGGGATATGAAATGCAAGCCTATTTGACCGACGTAGAGGTAAGGGAACAATCAAATTTGGTCGGACAAAAACTGGACGAAGAAAAACTCACCCGCGAACTGGATCTTGATGTGCTTCGCATTTTTAAGCCCGACTCTGAAACCAACTCTTCAGCACAGCGCTCTGATGTGCAGATTGAGGTCGGGGATGTACTTCGTATTCGCGGCAGTGCGCAGGAATTAGATAAACTGCTTGAAAGCAATGAATTTGTCTTGAAGCCTACGCACGAATGGCTTGATGTTGATCTTGAACAAAGCAGAGATACTCTGGTAGAAGCCGTTGTGGCTCCCGACTCCTCACTTGAAGGCAAAACCTTGCATTCGATCGATTTTTACGAACGTTTTGGCGCAGTGCTGCTGGCTGTTCGCCAGCATGGCCAAACTGAACAAGAGGATCTTGGCGAACTTCGTCTGGAGGGCGGTAATACACTGCTGCTGAGCATGAGTAAAGACCGCATGCGTGAAATAAATAATGACCGCTCCTTCGTGGTGGCTTCAAAAGTAGGCATCACCCGCTACCGCCCACAGAAAGTCTACTTTGCCCTGCCCATCATTTTCGGCGTGGTAGCCGCCGCAGCATTCAATCTGGTTCCTATCGTTGTGAGCGCACTGGCAGGAGTAATTTTAATGATACTCACCCATTGCATCACCACCGAGGAGGCTTATAATGCTGTAAACTGGAAAGTTATCATGTTGCTGGCGGGAGTCATTCCGCTGGGTATAGCTATGGAAAAAACCGGAGCAGCAACACTACTGGCCGACCAGATGATTTTCTTGCTGTCCGACATGGGTCCCCGTGCGGTACTTTCGGGCTTTTTCCTTCTCACCATGGCAGTCACTGCTATCATGTCGAATAATGCATCCGCTGTGCTGCTTGCACCCATCGCAATTGAATCAGCTCACACGTTGGGCGTAAGCGCCTATCCGTTTCTTTTTGCTGTTACGTTTGCGGCTTCCCTGAGCTTCATTACCCCTTTCGGCTACCAGACTAATACACTTATTTATGGTGCCGGGCAGTACAAATTTGCGGACTTTACCAAAATCGGATTACCTCTTAACATAATTTTTTGGATATTGGCTACGGTATTCATCCCGATTATCTGGCCTTTTTAATACATGAATTCCAGGATACTTAGCCGACTCCCCGACGACTACTCCGAATTAACCCATAGAGCAGTTGAAGAAATCCTCAAAAGGATGGATCACAAGTATTACGAAATCAGCCGTTAGCTTGCCAGCTTGTTCAGTATTTTGGGAATCATCATCCATTTGAGTGAGGCCAGGCCTTCACGAATTTGGCTCCATTCTTTGGCCGGCTGTTCCAGACAAACGATCGCCGCTGTTGGCATGCGTACAGAACCGTTACCGCACAAACGCCGGGCAATATCTTCTATTTTGGGATTATGCCCCACCACCAACGCGGTATCTGTTTTATCGTCTGCCTTTTGAATGGCGCGCAGGTAATCTCTGGAGGAACCGTAGTATAATTCTTCATTCCATTGCACAATATCTTCATTCAGCTCTGCGCCGTGCAATAATAACTTTGTAGTCTGCCCTGCCCGTTCGGCAGGTGATGAAATAATGCTGCCGGGCAGATAATCTATCTTTCTCAAAAACCCACCCATTCCGGAAGCGTCTTTGTTGCCACGAGGTGCCAGCGGGCGGTCGAAGTCTTTCAGACTGGAATCTTCGTGTGATGACTTTGCATGGCGGAGCAAAAGAATGTATTTCATACTTTTCTATTTAGTTAAAGAAGCATTTAAAATATATTTTGGTGCGTAAGCCGAAAGTGCAACACCGCGGGCGATCATAAAGGTCGTCATCGCCAACCAAATAGCATGATTGCCCAGGTACGGTACGGCAATAAAGTATACCGGCAAAAAGACCATCGCTGTAGCAAACAGCATGGAATTGCGCATGGGCACCGTGGCCGTAGCCCCAATAAATATACCATCCCAAATATAACAAAAACTGCTCACGGCTGGTCCGGCGATCGTCCAGCCAAATACCAGCAATGCCGCCGTGATCACCGGCTGCTGATCTGTAAACAGTTTTAAAATTGATACATCAAACAGCCAGTACACGGTGCTTGCCGTAATTCCGATGCCCATACCCCAAACCAGACAATATTTTACCGCTTCTTTAACCTTTTTGTGTTCGCGGGAACCGGTGTATCGGCCGATGAGACTTTCGGCAGCAAACGCAAATCCGTCGATACCGTACGATACAATCATCCACAGCTGCAGTAAAATGGTATTAGCTGCCAATATTACATCACCAAATGTAGCCGACTTGGCCGTGAAAAAAGAGAAGGTAAAAATCAGGCAAAGCGTGCGCAGAAAAATATCCCGGTTGACGGAAAAGAATCTTTTTAGCGGCTCCAGCTCCAGCAGTTCTTCATGCACATATTCACTGATCCAGTCCCTGTATTTGTACCAGAGCAAGCCTGCAGCCAGGACAATCCCAAAATACCGTGCGATGAGCGTGCCCCAGGCCACGCCATCCACATTCATGTTTAAGCTGTAGATAAAAAATATATCCAAAATAATATTCAGGGCATTTAACGCTACCGTTACAATCATGGGATAACGTGCATTTTGCATACCCAAAAACCACCCGTTGATGGCATACAGTCCCAACGTAGCCGGCGCTGTATAAATACGGATGTTAAAATAGATGCGGGTATAGCGCTCCACTTCGGGTGATGTGTCGATCAGCAGAAAACCCAGATCGACAATCAATGCCTGCAGGAGTAAAATAAGCAGGCTGAAGACACCGGCCACACAGAGCGCACGCGAAAGCGTCATGACACTTTCGGTTTTGTTCTCTTCGCCAAATGCCTGAGCAGTAATACCGGTTGTGCCCATCCGCAGAAAACCGAATCCCCAAAAGATAAAGTTGAATATCATTCCGCCGACGGCTATAGCCCCCAGGAAGTACACTTCGTTAAGGTGACCGATCAGCGCGGTATCGACGGCACCCAGCAACGGCACCGACAGATTACTGATAATATTCGGGATGGCCAGACGAAGAATTTTACGGTTCAAGGTGAAGTGTCTTTACTGCTGTTGGTTTTCCTCTTCATCTTTTTCTTCGTACGATGTGGCCTTTCGCATTTTTTTGATCCAATCTTCGGCCAGACCAGCGACAAATAGAATGCCGATTGCTACAATTGTTAAAATAGCCGCCATAACAATTTTGTCGATAGCAACGGCAATACCTATACCCGAAACGAATAAAATAGAGGCCGCTGTCGTCAATCCTTCAACAGTATTTTTGTAATCCTTAAAAATAATAGTTCCTGCTCCCAGAAAGCTGATACCCGTAATAATCGCTTCCATAATACGAATGGGATCAGTTTGAATTGTCTCAACAAATGATGTTGTAGCAAACTGACGAATCATAAAATCACCCAGAATAACAAAAAGGGTTGCCGCTCCTGCAACCAGCATATGCGTTCGAAAGCCCGCTGGTTTGGACGCCAATTCGCGCTCAAGTCCGATCATCCCACCCAGAAAAATCGAACAGACAACTTTTAAAATAGAACCCCACTGTGGATCAATTTCCATAATTATAGTTTTATATTAACGGCTGATCGAATCTATCTGTTAAGGTCGTAAAAAAAATCTGAAAACGCATTTTAAAATGGAAATAAGTTACTGGCAAAGCCGATGGCAAAACGACAAAACCGGCTGGCACATGCAACAGGTTTTTTCGCCGCTTAAAACATACTGGAACAGTTTTCAACTGGCAAAAGGAACCACTGTCTTCGTTCCTTTATGTGGTAAGAGCCTGGATCTCGAATGGCTGGTAAGCCAAAGTCACTATGTCGTTGGCGTTGACGTATCAGCAAAAGCAATACATGAATTAACTGAACGGCATGATGAGCCATTTAAAGAATCATCTAAAGGTGGCTTTATTTGTTACCAAAGTAATTCCATGGAGCTTTGGCAAGGCGATGTCTTTAAACTTCAAAAGCGATGGCTTCCCGCTATCGATGCCATTTATGATAAAGCTGCGCTTAT
>JAFGWN010000162.1 GCA_016937115.1 Balneolaceae bacterium
GTTGTGGAGCACGCAATCGGTGGAATGAAACGCTTCCATTGCCTCACGCACCGAATTCGAAACCAATCAACCTCAATGATTGATCACTTTTTTGGGCTTTCCGCCGGCCTTTGGAACTTCTGTATCGCTTGAAAATCAATGGCTTATCATCCGGTACAACTCTAATATCGATAAGGTAATATTCCATAAATTGAATCGATCATACAATCAGGAACCTGATAAATGTTATTGACTGTTTTGTTGTTCATATCAAAAGCAACAACAGATGCTTTGCTATTTGTCGAGTTTATAAAACTGCTATTCATGAGAAATTTTAATTTGTTTGTTGATTTCGTAGTGCGCAGCTTTGAAAAACCGATATAAAATGTCTCACCATCAACCCATAAACCGCGGCACCAGCCCCGTAAACGGTTGCGCTTTAGTGCGAATATATCCACCGTTTCAATGACTTTTTTTGAGATTGGGTCACAAAAGACCAAAAAACCATCAACACGAGTAAAAATGATTTTATCATTCCACCATAGACCATCATGTACACTAACATTAGCGCCTTGGGATATATCAATTCTATTGTTAATATCCTCTAAACAGATGGCATCCTCTTGTTTGCAACGGGTGACCCAATATTTACCGTCTAGCCTAAAAACAAAATTAGGATGGCTGTCATGGGGCCTTGTCGAATAAATAATGCGATAGTCAACGTCAGATGAGAAACGATGCCAGGGATCTTTTCCTTCAGAGTTTAGTACTCGTGTGATTTGACCTGTGTGTTTATCCAAAATAACAACATTATCTAATCCAGTGGAGGTGACTATCAGAAAATCATCGAATGCATGAACAGAGTGAATATTATGAAAGCATGAATGCGAATAACAGGCTTCAAGGATAAGTTCTGGCAAACGATACTTAAAAATTTCTGTATCGGTAGGTAGCCAAAGTACATCGCCGTCAAGACTGGCTGCTGTATATTGCTGATTTGGATTAACCGGTGGGTAATGCTCACCGCCATCTGATTTACTCAATAATTCTCGATACTCCCCTGTGCTTAGATCCAACAACAATAGTGTCGCTTTTCCATAATATTTCCCTTCTTCCAAATCATCAGCATTTCTTAGGCAGCCACCAGATACCAAGAGTTTATTTTCGGCCATTATAAATGCTCCGCAATGAAGTCGCAGTCGGGTAGGTTAATTGTTTGCCGTACTGTCGGGCATCATTTTGCCCCTGTTGACAGTGATTGCTTGATATGCATGACGCCATGCAGTTCAGAATCTGAATCGCCCTGCGATTCGGTTTACTATATTTTTGATTTCCTGACCCATCGGGTGACGGAAAACAAAGATTCCAGCAATCCAAAAAAATGAGGCAGTAATGAACTGCGTTATTAAACGAACCATTCCTGTTGACTCAATCTGGCTAACTAGTGCGATTCCGATCATGACGCAGCTTGCTACTAGTAAACTCGGTTTAACCGAGATCCATATCTGCTTTATCGAGCATCCAATAATTTTTTTCGTAATTCGGTAAGCAGCAAACATTAGAAGGAAATTTGCAATGCCGAAACCCATCGCTAAAAACTCGCTTCCATAAAATACTGTAGCGATTAAAAATGGTGCACGCACGGTTAGAGTCAATATCGAAAATTTAATATCGATAGCAATATTTCCAAAAGCTATCAAGACTTGGCTTTGCAAATAAAATGGTATAAGAAACGCCTCGCCAATACATAGTATTTGTACGAGGTCTATTGATGCGAACCACTGATCTCCGTACATAATAGGAACTAAATCCGGAGCGGATACGCCTAACAAGCATAGAAATGACCAGCCAAAGAGCGTGATGTGGGAAACGGCCAGTAGATAGTCGGATTTCAATGAGTTCCGTTGATAATTATGATCGCTACGTGCGCGTGCAGAAAAGTGCGGCATCGCAATATTTAGGACTGCCTTTAGCACCATTTGATTGAAAAGCTCGATCAGTCCCATGGCGCGGCCAAAAAATGCGACTGCTTCAATGCCTGCCGTCCGCCCTAACAATAAATCTGGCATTCGTTTATTGCTTTCTTGTATAAGAGAATTAAGAGTTGAAAGGCCACCAAAATAGAAAACCGGTTTAAGTTCGAAAGAGCCTTGTTCAAGATCCGGTTGGTTTGTGTTTAATTTCCAAATCAGGAGCACGGTCACTATGCTCGCAAATACATTTGACCATGCGAGTGCCATATAACCAAAGCCATAATAAGCTAATAGAATGCCGCCAATAGTGCTCGCTAAAGCTGAGCCGAGATGAATGATTGCGATATGGTCAAAGCATAAGGTTCTCCGCATTAACGCCATCTTGGTCATGCCCAATGGCAATAGCAAGAAACTTATGGTTAGCGCTCGAATGACTTTACTGACACCGGCTTCGTCAAAAAAACTTGCTACCGTATCAGCCGAGAACCAAAGCAAAATTGCAGCCGTCCAGCAAAAAAGGTAATTTGCTAATGTGGCTGCTTTCAAACGGCCCTTCGTTAGATTACGCTCCTGCACGATGTATGTGGCAATCCCAAAATTCCTTAAGAGATTAGCTAGATTGATCACGATAATGGATATGGAAAAAACACCAAATTCCGCTGGCGTCAAAAGGCGCGCCATAATCAGTGACGCTATAAATTGAATTATTAATAGCGCATAAGCGCTGGAAAACGAAACGAGGAGAGATCGTCGTACATTCAAGCGATTAGTCTCTATTAAATATCTGGTGGTCTACTTAGTTACTTAATCGGTCAATCTGCTGGGCGGTTGACAGCGACCCCCGGCGAACGTAGCGTAAGTCAATGATTTAGAGAGAATCAATATCTTGGCAGCAACAACATTTGCAAAATAGTAACCTATCTTATCAATAGGTTAACGTTCACCGGGAATCGCTGGGCGGTTGCTGAAATCTAGCGAGTAGGATGTGTAGAATGGCCACGTTCGATGGTCTGCGATTGGGCTGAAGCGTTCGCTGCCCACGAGAACTATTGACCGCAAACGGGGAAGAGGGCCTTGATCGTCTTCAATCGATCAAACGTTGTTCCTGTGGGGCGCGGGTGGGGGCGTTGGCGCGGGCTTCGATGGGTTACGCTGCGCTCTACCCATCCTGCGCGACGACATCTCCGGGAGGGTTTGGCGAAGTGGGCTCATGATCGTCATTTCCGGGGAGTGACGTTGTAGATAGACACGATGATTATTGTCTTCCAGATGGGCGTCGATGTCGAGCGTGCGGGCGACTTTGTCGTTGTTGCGGAACTTTCCTCATGCCGTGGCTCTGCTGCTGCATGTTGTCTCGGCACATCTGCCCCGCAGATAATGCGGTATCTGCCGACACGTGCGGCGGAGTTGTTCGGACGGGATGCGGAGTGCCGGTACCAGAAAA
>JAFGWN010000019.1 GCA_016937115.1 Balneolaceae bacterium
AATGCCCTGGGCCACAAGGCAAAACTTAAGCGAACTCCCGGCCGGAATCAGCGCTTCTATTTCTATACCCTGCTGTTTAAGATCATCCTTTAACGAACGTGATTGATGAGAACGACTGGCAGCTACGTTAAGCGGCTTCGATTTATCTGCGGGAAATGAAAAAATCTGTTCAGGCTCTCCGCCCTTATTAATCCGAAAGCTTCCTTCTCCTTTTTGCCCGTAAAAAAGCTGTTTCTTTGCAGGAATATACAGCACCCCTAAAACAGGCTCCCCATCCTCTATAAGCGCTATATTGACAGTAAATTCATCATTCTTTTTGATGAACTCTTTTGTACCGTCCAGCGGATCCACAATCCAAAAACGATTCCAGCTTTCCCTTTCTTCGAAAGCGGGAACACCCGACTCTTCAGAAATGACCGGCGTTTTCGGATCTATCTTTTCAAGTGCATCTAAAATAACGTGATGAGCAGCCAAATCTGCTTTTGTAAGCGGAGATTCGTCTTCTTTCTCAAAAACTTTAATCTCTTCTGAATAGTATGAAAGTATTTCTTCACCAGCTTTTTTCGCTGTCTCTATAATATCCTGAATCATTCAATTGCTTATTTATAAAGGCCAAATTTTAGGCACTAAAGTTATGGTGATCGTAGCAACAATCAAATTTAATGGAAGCCCTATTTTGGTAAAGTCGGTAAACCGGTATCCCCCGGGCCCATATACCATTAAGTTGGTTTGATACCCGATGGGTGTTGAAAAACTGGCAGAAGCCGCCATGATAATTACAATAACAAACGGCATATAACTAACGCCGAACGATGCTGCAATAGAGATTGCAATAGGGAAAATAAGCACCGCTGCGGCGTTATTTGTAATCATCTCGGTAAGGATCCACGTTGCAAGATATGTTGCAGCAAGCGCCAGATAGGGACTGCTTTCAGCAAATTGCAAAATACTCATAGCTATCTCACCGGCAGCACCTGTTACCTTCATTGCATTTCCAATTCCAAGAGATGCGGCAATTACCAGCAGTACCGACCAGTCGATATTATCTTTTGCAACGGAGGGCTCACAACATCGCGTTAATATCATCATTCCTGCTGCGAGAAAAGATGCCTGGAACATGTTAAGCCAGCCAATTGCTACCGATGCTATCATCCCACCCAAAATTGTCCAGGCAATTGCAGATTTTTCAACATTAGGAGGCCGCGAATCGGCAATACTGCTGATTAAGTAATACTGATTAGAATTTTTATAGCGCTCTACAAAATTCTGGTGCGCCTCCAGCAGCAGCGTATCACCCGGTTTAAGTTTTATATCTCCAATCTTCTCTTTAATCCGCTCGCCGTTACGGGCTACAGCTAACACTACAGCGTCATATCGATTACGAAATCCAACCTCTTTAATCGTTTCACCATTGCAGGGATGCGTGGGGGATATGACTGCTTCTATGAGTAGCCGTTCACGACGCTTTGAATCGAGTTTAAATACCTGATCCGTAGCAGGACTTATCCCCTTAATTTGCTGTAAATCTACAATTGAGCTTACGATACCGGTAAAAATAAGTCGATCCCGCTCTTGCAGGCGTTCATCCGGATCTACTGCTGCAATAATTTGGTCGTTCCGATAAACTTCCACCAAGAAAAGCTCCGGCAGGTGGCGCAAGCCGGCCTCTTCAATCGTTTGCCCGGCCAACGGGCTTCTATCATCTACAATCATCTCAATGGTATATTCACGCGGATCTTTAAATTTGTCATATCCCGATCCGCGTATGGGAAGCAGTTTTCTGCCAAAAACAGAAAGATAAATAAACCCTGCAATAGCACATGGAACACCTATCAGAGCCGGCTCAAAAATGCCAAGCGCTTGTGTGCTTCCTTCGGCAATAAGCAAACCGTTTACAATCAGGTTGGTACTTGTGCCAATTAAGGTACATGTTCCGCCGAGAATAGCGGCATAACTCAGCGGGATAAGAATCTTGGAAGCAGGAATCCTGTTTTTACGAGCCCAATCTTCGAGAGCGGGAATGAACGAGGCAACCACCGGTGTATTATTAAGGAATGCGCTTACCACCATCACCGGTCCCATAATACGCATTTGTGCCCGCCGTATATTTTTTGATCGACCAATGATTGTATCAACGATAAGGTGAATACCCCCCGTCTCTTTAAGTCCGGCAGCAACAATATACAATGCCCCAACAGTAAGCATCCCCTGGTTTGAAAACCCGACTAATGCTTCGGTTGGAGTCACAATGTTTGCAACAATCAGGACGGTCAGTCCACTGAGAAAAATGATATCAATGGATAAGTTGGTGCTTAATAAAAACACCAGACACAGAACTATCACACATAAAACGCTCCAGGCTGCAATGGTCATTGAAATAAATTAGATATGGAAAATCTAAATTGAAATGTAACAGAAACTCTTGGATGATATTAAGCTCTATATTTTAAGCCGAATTTGCAAGCCTAAATCACTGCGTTTGTTGCCCTCTATCTCATTTAAACCACTGCTTATTCGCTGCTCGTTTTCAAAAATAGTGATGCCAAACTTGGCCCAGAGTTCCAGATACGGCCACGGCTCATAGTTTACCAAAACATAGAGTCGCTGGCCCTGGTTAAAAAGTACCTCATTGGATAGCACATATAGCAGGTCATTTTCAAATTGGTACAAACGTGTATCAAAACTATCGGTATCAAAAATGGAGACACGGGTATCGATAGACCATCGATCAGCCGGGATATAACGCAAATCCTGATACATCAGATACCCATACTCTACATCTTCACCGGCCTTACGGCTTCGCACTACTTCACCGCGTGTGCGCAGGCGAATTTTAGGGTTTACCTGGTACTGAAACTGAGCTCGTAATGTGCTTCGCTGTGCTTTATCGAGACCCGTCCGTGTCCGCCCAAATTCATCTGTTACTTCATATTCATCATCTTCAATTTCGCTTCGCGCCTGTATATAAAATTGAGTATCTCTGTTCAAGGTTACTTCTACTAAACCGAGCCAATCGTATCCCCCGGTAGGTTGACTCGTTCCAAACCGCGGAGCCGGAAACCGATATTGATCAAAATAAGCACTTACGGTTACGTTATTATTCAAAGCGTGCCGCAACCCGATATAGACCCCCTCTTCATTTTGGGGCTCACCCGAGCTTTCACCGAATCCATTACCTAAAATAGATTGAAAATCCCTGGCATAGTTTCGATAGGCAATCGTTAATTCGGTATTGCGTCCAACTGTTGTTTCCAATCCGGAGATAAATCCAAGTCCGCCGTTTTGGCTGCGTCCCGCTTCACCAAACAAAATAGCCGGCCCTGCTAAAATGGTGTAATCAATACCCAGAACCGATGTATGCTGTCCGCTGAAATCATATTGAGAAGAACTCGTCACAATTTTATCGAACGAGGTTTGATATCCGGTCGCGCCGATAAACCCAAATGGAAATTCCATGCGAAGACGCCCGCCCCATACTTTTTGCTTGAGGTTTTTGCGTTGCGCGCGCTCATTTTCCGTGCGGTGAAAACCATCCTCTTGCGGCGAGCGCGTGGTGTCTGCTGATATACTGCTTGCACTCTGTTTGCGAAATGAATAAAAGCCGGTCAACTGCAGCTTGCCGCCATAGGTAGCAGCTGCGCCACGGTAGAAGTCCGATTCCTGTGATGATGAATAGGGGCGAACCCCCCTGCTGCTTCTGTTTATAGTTCCAATAACATTTCGGCCTTTGCCAAACGTCCGGCCGTTCCAAAGCACCATCCCCTGGCCAAAGTAGAGCGCATAATCGCCCACCACCAGATCCCGTAACTTTCCGTTATTTTCAAGCGCAATATGCCAGGAGTTGTAATCAAATCCTGTAGTACCCGCAAATGGCTCACCGGCATCTTTTTGCTGCGTTAAATTAACGGACAGATGATCACTCCGATAGCGAAATCGCTGGTAGTACTGCACCGGACTGCCAAGATATCCCCCTGATGAATCGGGACGATTATATCCCGCCTGATCCTGCAATGTTTGCTGATAACGAGAAAAGACCTCAAACCCACCTCCGCTGGTCCAATATCGGTAATCCGTGTAAAGTGCTTTGCCCAGCTCCAGGCCGGTGCCGACCGTTATATAGGGGCGCATCCGTTCCAGCGTCGCTTGCCCGATTCCCCTTGCTTCCATTAACTCATTTACGCTTTCAAACGGCTTCACATCATCCCGATACCGAACAATAGATCGCGCAAGCTGCAGGTTGATACCGGGAATCAACAACAAGTTGTCGGTGGTCGCCCGGTTTATATTCAACGGGTTTGATGCCAGATCCTGCAGAATTTGCGTAAGTTGTTCGGTATCAAAATTAGGGTCGTTGGGATCGAAACTTTCCAGCGCATCTTCGAGGTCATCCTGCACCTCGGAACGGGTTGAATCTTTTGCCTGCCCAAATGCAATGGTTGTTGCAAAGAGCATCATCCATAAAATTAAACTACTCTTTCGCATACTTACCATGAAATATTGAAGTCAAGGCCGGGGCTGTATCCGAGCGCGCTTTCTTCATGACGCTGAACAACAAGGTTAAAACCCCAGCTGTTGGTGTTGTACCCAAATCCACCCGAGAATGTCTGCGGAGACGTAGTAATTCCGGCTCGTGCTTTTAAGTTCTCGACAATATCGATCTCCACCCCGGCGCGGTACGAGATTGGAAAGCTGACGTCTTTTATAACATCGGTTGTAAAGAGGGCCACTCCGGACAAACGATACGATAATCCAATACTTAAATTACGTGGCACCTCTTCAACATAAATACTCCCATCTTGAAGAAGTACTTCCCCATAGTTGCCCTGGTTTATATTTGTAGTTTTTGCCCCAATCCATAAACCGTCAATTATTTTTGCTGCTAATCCCAAATCGATCCCCACTGCACCATACGATCCATAGTTAGTACTCGAAGTACCACGGCTTATCGCAACGTGATTGTAATTGATGGCTATCCCGTAATGAAAGCTCTGATAGTCGTTTTTATATGTCACCCGAATCCGGCTTTCACTAAACAGGTCGTTGCCATAGCGATGCGCGCCCCCACCAATCACCCCGATTTTTGTCGGATAAGTAACTACAGCGGCCACATCGGTCAAGTCTGGCAAGCCATAATACCGCATGCCAAAAAACGAGACCGATCGCTGCTCGTCACTAATCATAGCCGAATTCTCAAATACCGACCATTCATCATCGGGCAGTGCCGTTGTTGCCTGCCCCATACTTATAGCCCGCGCACCCAGTACAACCTGACCATACACTGAACCTGCCTCTACAAACATCAACCCAAAAACCAGTATAATTAAAAAGGCTTCCCGTCTGGGCTTCCAAAAACTGTTCTGTTTCATATCAACAAAATGAAGTGTATGTTAATTGCTGTACCCCTGAACTATAGCAAAAAACTGTCTATGGCTGCCAATTTCACATCCCGGGAAACAATTATCTTTGTTTTTTTAATGATCCTTTATATGCCCTTAAAGGCCCAGGAAATCCAGGCAAATGTAAATGTAGATCGCAGCCAAATTAATAGTACGTCTCTCAATTATCTCGATAACTTTGCCCAAGAGCTGGAATCGTATATAAATGATAATACATGGACGAATGATAACTTTCAACCCGGAGAGGCTATTAATGTTACAATCCAGGTAAACCTGCTGGGGGTTACTGATAATTATACATTCGATGCCGATATCATCATCCAGTCAACCCGCCCTATCTATAATACGTCGCGGCAAACCACGGTATTCCTATATAATGATGAAAACTGGGTGTTCAATTACACGCCAAACCGCGGACTGGTCCATGATGAGCTGCAGTTCGATGCGCTAACCACCCTGCTTGATTTTTATGTGTATGTAATTTTAGGATACGATTACGACACCTTTTCTGAACTGGGTGGCAGCCCATACTTTTCTGAAGCGCAAAACCTGGTATCACTGGCGCAGACAACAGCATCCTCCGGATGGGAACGCAGCAATTCCGTCCCGCGCAACCGGGCCCAGCTCATTGCTGATCTGCTCAATCCAAATTACGAAGTGTTGCGACAAGCTTTTTATACCTATCATCGCCTGGGGCTGGATCTATTTTTGCAAGATCCCGATCAAGCCCGACAAAATATTGTTGAGTCGCTCGGAATGATTCAAAATGCAAAACGCCAGACAACAAACAACCTTTTATTCAATACATTCTTCAATGCCAAGTACCGGGAAATTGTATCCGTCTTTGAAGACGCCCCTACCGAAACAAGATTGAAGGTCTATAATATTCTGGCCGAAGTCGACCCCAGCCACCTCACCGAATACAGTAAGCTTCAATAGAAGTCTCATATTGGAATTAACGCTTACTCATTCCCATTAATAATTCATTACTCACCATTCATAATTTATAATTACGTTTTGTATATTAGGATGCTTGAAATACCTGCAAATTTCCAACTCAATTGAAAAAAACGATTTTCTATGAAATTTTATGTTTGCATAAAACAGGTACCTGATGTTAATGCTCCCATTCAAATTAAGGGCGAAGAACTAATTCAGGATACCAACCGAATGATCCTGAATGCGTATGACGCATCGGCTGTGGAGGAAGCACTGGTACTCACAGAAAAGCATGGCGGCGAAGTAGAAGTTGTGCTAATTGGTCCTGACAAAGCAAAAGAAACCATTCGTAAAGCCCTGGCGATGGGGGCGCAGAAAGCTACGCATATCCAAACAAGTGGTGATGAAAACTATGATTCATCTACCTATGCATCTATTCTGGCCTCTTTTTTCAAAGATAAAGAGTACGATGTAATTTCGTGCGGAAAACAGTCGCAGGATACCGATGCCGGGCTGACCGGCAGCATGCTGGCTGAGCTATTGAATCTACCTTACGCTACTAACGCGGTTGGGTTGGAAATTGAAGACAACCAACTTGTTGTAAAACGCCAGGGTGATACGGGTCAGGAAATGATCGCACTACCTTCTCCCTGCCTGGTTACGTGCTCCAACGACATGAACGAACCGCGCATTCCCAGCCTCAAAGGCATCATGCAATCGAAGCGTAAACCGATGGAAGCAGTTGAACTGTCATCACTTGATGTTGAAGAAGACAACCTTGCAGCCAAAACTACGGTTACAGGATATCAGGAAAAACCGGAACGAGAAGCCGGTAAGAAGTTTGAAGGCGAACCCGATGATATAGCTGCTGAAGTAGCACAACTTCTTGATACGGAAGCAAATGTTATTTAACGTGCAACGTGATAAGGCAGACAGCAAACGGAAATTTAGCTTCCCGTCTCACATCTGCCATCTGTCGTCTTTTAAAGCATAAGAATTTTGAACGAAATCAATATTTAAATAATGAGTACCATTCTAACCCATATCGCAATCAGTGACGGAAAAATTAAGCGTTCTTCACTCGAAGTTTTATCACACTGCACACAGCTGGCCAATGACAACGGGCACCAATCTGAAGCCGTTATTATCGATGCCAATGCTTCTCAATATGTTGATGATGTCAAAAAGTATGGCGTCTCTAAAGTGTATGTGATAGAAGATCCCATCTTCAAAAATCACATCAATACGCCACTCCTCAAAGCGTTGACAACAGTGATGGAGCAGGCCGACCCATATATTTTTGCTTTCGCTTCAACCGAAGGCACAAAAGACATCTTGGGTGCATTGGCCGCAAACCAGGATGCTGCTGTGCTGTCCGACGTTTCCGAATTTAATTTGATTGACGGCGGCATTTCGGCAAAACGCCCGGTGATGGCAGCCAAGATTCTTTCATCCAACGAGGCCAAAGCAGACAAAATCCTTGTTTCTGTACGTTCCGGGTCGTATGAGTTAGCCGAAAATGAAACGGATGGCGAAGTTGTCAATATTGATTTCAGTTTTAATGAAAGTGAGCTTAAAGCAACACTGCGTGAAGTAATCGGCGCCTCGGGCGATAAAATCGATCTATCAGAAGCCGAGGCCATTGTCGCCGCCGGGCGTGGCGCCAAAGATGAAGAAGGCCAAAAATTAATTAACGAATTGGCCGAAACACTCGGCGCCGCTATTGGAGCTTCCCGCGCGCTAACCGAGGCCGGCATTATGGACCCAAGCCTGCAAATTGGTCAGACCGGAAAAGTGGTTTCTCCACAGCTTTATATTGCCGTGGGTATTTCCGGTGCCATCCAGCACGTAGCGGGCATGACCAACTCCAAGGTAATTGTGGCTATTAATAAAGATCCCGATGCTCCCATTTTCGATGTTGCCGATTACGGCATTGTAGGTGATCTTTACAAAGTACTGCCACCCTTTATTGAGGAATTGAAGAAAATTAAGGGTTAATGTTTAATGATGAATGTTAAATAATTAATTTTTAACTAAATTTTCGCTCCTGAGATGTTTTGAGTTTTCATCAATATGAATTTATGGGTTAATAATTATTAAGCAGACAAACTAAGAACCTACTCCTTACACTTTTTATAATAGAAATATTTAACATTTAACATTCAGGATTTTGGACGAAAAGTTTGATTGTATTATCGTTGGAGCGGGTGTGGCCGGCTTAGCAGCCGCCATGACGCTGGCCCGCAACAACATGAAGTTTCTATTGATTGAAAAAGGCGAATTTGCCGGTGCCAAAAATGTCTCGGGCGGCGTGCTTTGGGGCAGCGATTTAGCAAAGCTCGTACCCAATTACTGGGAAGAGGAAAATGCCGGATGGGAACGTTACATTACGCAACGACGGCTTACCTTTTTGGATGAACAGTCAAGCTTTTCGATCGATTTCAAATCTTCGCACTTCCAAGAGACCCCTTATACCGGCGTTGTCGTACTGCGTTCAAAGTTCGACCGCTGGCTGGCAGGCAAGGTCGAAGATGCCATTGCCGAAAGCGATTTCCCTATGGATTCGTTCATTGCTCCCAATATCAAAGTAGATGAGGTGCTGATGGAAGATGGCAAAGCCGTGGGTATCCGTACCGGTGAAGAAGAATTCCATGCCAACAGTGTGATTATTGCCGAGGGTGTCAATAATCTGTTAACGCGCCAGGTGGGTTTGCAGGATGATTACGTACCGGCCGATCACGTACTTACCGGCATCAAAGAAGTAATTCGATACGATCAGGAGAAGCTGGAAGATCGCTTTCAGTTGAGCGGGCTGGGCGGAATGAGCAACGAGTACATCGGCTATGCAACTGACGGCGTGGAAGGTGGCGGGTTTTTATATACCAACCGTGATACTATTTCGATTGGTTTAGTATTGGGATTGAAAGATCTGCGCGAAAAAGGCAAGAGCCCACACGACATCTTGAATCACTTCAAAAAACATCCCGCCGTGCGGGATACCATTCGCGGCGGTGAAGTTGTGGAATATTCGGCCCATGTGGTTTCGTCGGGCGATAAGCGCATCATGCCAAAGGAATTATACAAAGACGGCGTGTTAATTTGCGGCGAAGCGGCGAACCTGCTGATGAACGCCGGAAAAGCAATTCAGGGTATGGATTACGCTATGCGATCAGGAATTCTGGCCGCCGAAACTATTGTAAAAGCTAAAGAGCAAGATGATTATTCGTCATCAACGATGAAGGAGTACCGGCAGGCGCTGGACGAAAGTTTTGTAATGAAAGATATGAACAGTTTCCAGGATGCGGTGCACATGCTGCACAGTCCGCAGATGTTTAAAGATGTGCCAAATTTGATCTGTGATTTCGGGCGAAAGTTCTTCACCATCGACAATGAACCAACACCGAAATCGCGCAAGATGCTGGCCGAATCGATTAAGAAGCACTCATCATACTGGGATCTCATGAAATTAGGATTTAAAGGAGCAAAATCGTTATGAATCTACTTAAACTTACAGAACGCCTCGGGTTGGTCAGTTATCGTAACCAGGCGAAATCGGAAATAAAACCGCATATCGTAGTCGACACGGACATCTGCAACTCCACCTGTCCGCATAAATGTACCACGTATGTTTGCCCGGCAAATTGTTATACTATGGATGAAAACGGCAAAGTCCATTTCCAGGTTGAAGACTGCATCGAGTGCGGTACGTGTATGTATGCCTGCGATCAGGGCGCCGTGGACTGGAACTATCCCGATCCTGAAATCGGCCGCGGCGTAACCTGGAATTACGGATGATATTATAGCTCGTCCAAACGCTGTTTTTGCGATCAGACGAGTACATTTGTCTCTTTAAAAACGTCCGCCGGACAGCTCCATCAGGCCGCCCAACGGAAGCCTTTAAGCTCTTTTTACAAAGAAGACAGAACTATTTGAGTTTATTTGCGTTATTATTACAAAGACTTCAACTAATTATTTTTATACATGAGCACAAACGTTTTAGACCCTTCGAAAAGCCTTTCTTTTGAATTATCAGAAGATCAACAACTGATCCGCGACAGTGTTCGTGATTTTGCCGATCGACATATTGCGCCCGGCGTAAAAGAGCGCGATGCATCCAAAGAGTTTCCCCATGATCTGGTAGAGATGCTGGCGGATCAGGGCTTGATGGGCATGGTGCATGAAGAAAAATACAACGGCGGCGGTGTGGGACACGTCAGCTTCTGTTTGATGATTGAAGAAATTGCTCGCTGGGACGCCTCCCTTGCCTTAACCGTTGCATCTCACACTTCGCTTTGCTCCGGCCATATTGCCTTAGCCGGTAATGAGCAACAGAAAGAAAAATATTTGTCTCAACTCACAACAGGCGAAAAACTCGGGGCCTGGTGCCTTACCGAACCCGGTTCCGGCAGCGATGCCTCGGGCATGAGTACCACGGCTGTTAAAAAAGGTGACAAGTGGATTTTAAATGGATCCAAAATCTTCATTACCCAAGGGTCGGTCGGCGGCATTTATGTAGTGCTGGCAAAAACGGATCCCGATAAAGGCACGAAAGGTATTAGCACGTTTATTGTAGAACGCGAATGGGACGGCGTGCAGCCTGGTGGTAAGATGGAAAAACTTGGAATGAATTCGTCGGATACGACCGAAGTTTATTTCGAAAATGTAGAAGTTCCCGAAGAAAATCTGCTCGGCGAATTAGGCCGGGGATTTATTGATACCATGAAAGTACTCGACGGCGGACGAATAGGCATTGGTGCATTGTCGGTTGGTATAGCACGCGGCTGTCTGGAGGAGTCACTGAAATATTCAAGCGAGCGCAAGCAGTTTGGATCTCCTATCGGCGATTTTCAATCTATTGAAAACAAGCTGGCCGATATGGCTACCGAAATTGATGCGGCCCGTTTTCTGGTGCATCGTGCTGCATGGCTAAAAGATCAAGGCAAACCGTTTACCAAAGAAGTTTCCATGGCCAAGTTATTTGCTTCAGAACTGGCCGTTCGCGCCGCTGATGAAGCCGTGCAAATCCACGGCGGCTATGGCTATATCAAAGAGTATCATGTAGAGCGCTTCATGCGCGATGCCAAACTGATGACCATAGGTGAAGGAACCTCAGAAGTGCAGCGCATGATTATTGCCCGTGAATTGAAGAAGGAATATTCTTAATGTTAAAAGTTTTATGGCTACTGTAAAACAATTTGAGAATTTGGAAATTTGGCAATTAGCGAGAAAACTTGTCAAGAAAGTTTACAATGTATCCCAAAAACAGGAATTTTCTAAAGACTTTGGGCTAAAAGATGAGATTAGGAGATCTTCTGTTTCTGTTATGAATAATATTAGTGAGGGTTTTGAAAGCCGAACAGTTAAACGTTTCATAGATTACTTGGGCCATTCAAAAGCATCATGTGGAAAAACATGCTCTGTGCTGTACGTAGCTTTAGATTGCAATTACATTACCCAAGAAGAATTTAACGAGTTGCATAATTTAGCCAAGATTATTTCTGCTAAAACACAAAGTTTTATTAGATATTTAGAAGGCTACGATTCTAATAACCGAAATCAAGAAGTAATGGTTGAATACCAAACTTCGTAGAAACACAAACTTTTCAACATTTAACTTTCAACATTGACATTCATGTCAAAAAATAGTTTCAACATCGACGACGCTTTTCTTTTTGAATCCGAACTGAATGAGGATGACCGGCTGATTATGGAATCGGCTCGGGAGTATGCCCAAAGTAAACTGGAGCCACGCGCCCTAAAAGGCAACCAAGAAGAACATTTTGATGAAGATATTGCCAGGGAAATGGGTGATCTGGGATTGCTTGGCTCATATCTGCCAGAAGAATACGGCGGGGTCAATGCCAGCCAAACGGCATACGGACTCATCGCCCGTGAAGTAGAACGCGTTGATTCGGGGTATCGCTCGTTTATGTCGGTGCAGTCATCACTGGTGATGTATCCTATCTTTCGCTTTGGCACCGACGAACAGAAAGAGCGCTTTCTGCCGAAACTGGCAAAAGGCGAAATGATCGGCTGCTTCGGGTTGACCGAACCGAATCACGGCTCCGACCCGGGTTCCATGGAAACAACCGCCCTCAAAACCGATGACGGCTGGGTGCTCAACGGGGCCAAAATGTGGATCACCAACTCTCCTATTGCT
>JAFGWN010000163.1 GCA_016937115.1 Balneolaceae bacterium
CGGCCACTTCCAATTAGTTTTTCAATGGAAATCGGTTCATAGTTAAGGTACTTTTTTGCCAGCGTATCCATCTTCAGCTTTTGGGAGGCATCAAGCAAATACCCGGCCAGCATCGTATCAAACGCCGGTCCCTTTATTTGAAGTCCTGCACGCCGAAGCATGATATAATCGAACTTAAAGTTATGTGCAATCTTCAGTGAGTTCTCATCAATGAACAGCGGTTGCAATAGTTCCAGAGCCTTCGCTTCAGGAATCCCGCCTTCAACATTCAACGGTACATAGTAAGCCGAGCCCGCCGTGGTGCTCAGTGAAATACCCACCAGGTTCGACTGCATCATATCGGTGCCGTCTGTTTCGGTATCAAAACAAAGTATATTAGTTCCCTGCAGCTTCTCAACCAGCCCTTTCAGGTGTTTGGGTTGATTGACGAATGCATAACTTACCTTGCTTTCATCATAGCTGCTGAATTCACTTTCGGTTGTTTGTGCGGGTTTGGAACCGCCAAATAAATCGCCCTGTCCATTATCATCTGAAGGCGTTGATTTTGAAACTTCTTCACCGATATATTTTTTCGTAAGCGTTCTGAACTCCATCCGCCTGAAAAATTCACCCAGTTTCTCTTTATCCGGCCCCTCCCATTCGAGTTGTTCCCAATCTTCAACCTCGTCTACATCCGTTACAATTTTCACCATCTCTTTAGCATGCAAAGCCTGCTGGGCGTGCTCCTGCAACCCCTCACGATGCCGTTTGGAACTCATATTGGGGGCATCTTCAATGGCAGCTTCAAGTGAGCCGTACTTGTTGATCAGCTTGGGCGCCCCCTTTTTTCCGATACCGTAAACACCGGGGATGTTATCAGATGAGTCGCCCAAAATAGCCAGTACATCAACCACCTTTTCTGGATAGACGCCGAAATACTCTTTCACTCCTTCCCTGTCGATGATATTAAAACCACCGTTCTGGTTATCGGGCTTGTACATCTTGATGTGATCGTGCACCAGTTGCATAAAATCCTTGTCCGGCGTCACCAAGAAGACATCAACATCATCGGCATTGGCATCGCTGGAGATCGTCCCGATGATGTCATCTGCTTCAAAACCGTCCTGCTCTATATTTTTGATGCCATAATACTCCAGCATTTCTTTAATCAGTGGAATACCTACTTTCAATTCCTCGGGTTGTGGGGGGCGATTGGCTTTGTACTGCTCATCCATTTTGTGCCGGAATGTGGGCGCATGGGTGTCCCATGCTACGGCAATATGCGTAGGCTTCTCTTCTTCCAGCATTTTTTCCAATGTATTGGCAAATCCCATGATGGGGCCGGTGGGAATACCTTCCGAATTTTGTAAATTGCTGCTGATAAAAGCGAAGTGCGACCGATACGCAAGCGCCATTCCGTCGAGAAGGAAAAGAAGACTTTTAGACATCTGTTATTATGCAAATAATGAATTAAATTTGAATGCTTAAAGCTTATCAATAACCGAGATATTAATGTCTCGGCTATCGAATCTTTAAGAAAATCTTTTTAATACAGGAAAGGTATAACTTTTTGCGGCAGATTTCGAATAAACATCAGAATAATAACTGTTAAATTTTTTATATGAGTTTAAAGAATGAAGCTCAGTCGGCGTTTGAAGATACCAAAAATGTATATCGCGAATATGTATCGGGCATGTCGCGCAAACGCATCGGGAAAGAGTTTTATAAAGACACCGACCGGCTCCGGCAGCTCTATGAAGAAGCCATCAGTGAGGAGAACCAGAGCAGGCCGAACCACCAATTACCCGGTCACCAGAAGTTCTTGCGGCTGTTTTCGGCGCTAACGCAACGGCTTAACCCTACACGCAGGCTTCTATTCGGACTTTCGCTTGTCGCTTTTTCAACTCACTATTTATTTTCCATTTTTGGTATCGCCAATTACGTCATTTTCTATGAGCTTCTGTTCCCTTTTGCCTTTGCTTCCATGTTGGTACTCCTGTTTCTTGAACTCTTAGAGAAAGCGGATGTAAAACACGAGATCGACCTTGCCCGGGAGATTCAGCTTAGTTTGCTGCCGTCAACCGAACATATTAAAGAAGATCTGGAAATTTGTTCATTTGCCAATACGGCAAAAGAAGTGGGCGGCGATTATGTTGACCTGATCGAGACCGATAAAGGCACCTATAAAATTATTGCCGATGTTTCCGGCAAGGGCCTTACCGCAGCGCTCTACATGGTGCGCATGCAGGCGCTGGTGCACCTGATCATCGAAAAAAATCATCCGACCCCCAAAGAACTTTTTCTGGAACTTAACGACTATGTAAAATCAGATGTGAAAGATCAGACTTTTGTAACTGCTTGTGCTGCTTTTTTTCCTAAAGATGAACAACAGATGACGTTTGCGCGGGCGGGCCACAATCCACCAATATTTTACAGCAAAGAACGCGATGCCACGTTTGAATTGCGTACCGATGGTTTTGCTCTGGGTATGACCTCTTCACAAAATCTTGCCAACCATTTACAAGAAAAGAAGTTTCACTTTAAACCCGGTGACAATGTGTTTTTTTACACCGATGGTTTGACCGAAGCCCGAAATTCGTTTGGAGAAGAGTATGGGACAGAGCGGCTTGATGCCATTTTAAGCGTATACGGATCACTCCATGCCACTACTGTAATCAAGAAGGTACAAACTTCGCTTGAAGGATTCATCGGTGATGAAACGCCCGACGATGACATCACTTTTACCAGTGTGCACCGCCCGGAGTAAGATTCTAACTGCAGAGATCGCAGAGGTACAGAGCAATTTTCCATGTCTCTTTGATTGTTTCTGGATGTGTTTAGCAATCAGGATTACTCTAATCGTTTATATCTTTAGTGATGGTTATAAAGGGCGGCTCATTAGCTTCTTTAGTCCACCTTAGTTGCTGATTATACCAAACTTTAGCAGGCGCAGTAAGATCATCTTCATCAAAATATTCAACATTTAATGTATCCACTGAACCATCAGAAAACCGGATAAGCGTTTTTGCCTGTATCTGTTCTTCAATGGCATTGGCAAACAACCTTAGATAATATCTGGATAATGTGGTTTCACTCGGACTAAGAATTGAAACCACATTCGGGTGATTCGCATTCGGCACCTGTATTTTTTCACCATCTCTCAAATAATACACGGTAATATTCTGTAAGTTTATAGCCTCGGGGTGATCGGGATTAAGCAGATCCTCACCATTTTTTGAAATAAATGATAAGTCGATTTTTCTATTCACCGGTATGGTACAACATTCCGTTCCTGTAGTACAAGAAGATAAAATCGCTGCCAGAAAACTAAACATTAATGATGTATATACACTTGGATACATATGACCTCGTTTTTATGGTTGAATACCAACAATTACTTCACTGTTATAATCAAAAGAAGCATTACCTGGTGTAAAATCGTTAAATCCATACCAACCATTATAATTACCATCCCAACCCCAATTCATATAAAAAGACAAATAACTTACACCTGTGTCACAGTAAAAATCATGCTGATAGCCATCTGCAACCCAGGCATGGCCACTTTCGGGGTAAGGAAATATGCCAATAATATATCCTTTCTTATTACCACGAAAAATCACCGGTCGTTCATTTTCCAACTCATCAATTACTACATCATAATTGCTCGTCCCATCATAATCAATTTTATCAGTTGAAGTAGCATAATTGAAATCATTTTCTAAAGTTGGTTCATATACATCATTATCTGCACTGGACGCATCACAGCCATAGTCCATATCAACGGCCTCACCAATATCAAACATTAATTCTGAGACTTCATTACTCCCATTATCATTAGGCATTGCTGTCCAATTATAATTATTGGGGTATTCATGATACCGAATAATTTGAGCTATTGCAGTAGCAACACAACCAGTATATGCTCTTCCATTGTAAGGATAATCACAATTTAAGAAAGGTGTGGAATTGTTATAACCATCTGCTTGACCCCATGTTGTTTCCAACAAAGGCCCATTTGAATAGTGCCATTCTTCACAGCCTCCAATGGGAGCGTCTGATTGTATATCTTTTTTTAACCCTAATAAACTATTCCATCCACTATTTTGGGAAGATTCTATATTTTCAC
>JAFGWN010000164.1 GCA_016937115.1 Balneolaceae bacterium
CTTCATCGGTGACCAGCGCCAGCCGGTCGGTATCGGGATCAGTTATAATACCAAGGTCGCATTTTTTATCTTTGACCAGATTGCGGATGTCTTCCAGATGTTGGGGTAGTGGCTCGGGATTATGTGCAAAAAGGCCGTTGGGTGTCTCGTTTATTTTGTGAATGGTATGTACCCCCAATTTTTCCAGCAGTGGGGGCAGGGCGATACCGCCGGTACCGTTTACGGGATCAATCGCAACAGAGAAATCTGCTGCCGCTATTGTATCAGCATCGATGTACGGCAACTGCAAAATTTTATTAATATGATGCTCCAGTGCATCCGAATCTTCGGCAATGCTTCCAATCCGATCAAACTTCTGGTAACTAAAGGCTTTTTCTTCGCTAATATTAATTACTTTTTTTCCTTGCCCGGCATCCAGAAATTCGCTCTTTTCGTTCAGTAATTTCAATGCATTCCACTGCTCAGCGTTATGGCTTGCCGATATGATGATACCGCCCGCAGCATTATGATTTAGCACCGACATAGCTACAGTAGGAGTGGGTACAATGCCAACTTTGATAACATCACAGCCGGTTGATTGAAGTGTTGCTGCGACAAGATCTTCACAAATTTGGCCGGTTATGCGGGTATCGCGGCCGAGGACTACCGTGCCGCCTTTCAGCCACGTTCCGTATGCTGCAGCAAATTGGGTTAGGTTTTCGGGGGTCAGGTCTGTTCCGTAAATGCCCCGGATGCCCGAGACAGAAATCATTAACGCCATGATGGAAATATAATTTTTGTGTCATCCTGAAGCTGTTTCAGGATCTGTAATTAGTAGTTTTTTTAGCTTCGTTCCGGCTTCCAGGTCTCTTCAGGCTGGCCGGCATGTTTGTTTTCAAATCGAGCGAGGACAAAGAAGAAATCAGACAGTCGGTTCAAATATTTAATCGTTAAATCAGAAATTTCCTCCGTTTTAGAGCATGCAACTGTAGCGCGTTCAGCCCGCCGGCAAACGGTACGGGCCAAGTGAAAAGTAGCGCCCTGGGGTGTGCCGCCCGGTAAAATAAAGTTCTTCAATGCCGGAAGTTCCTCTTCCATCGTGTCAATCGTTTTTTCAAGAAATTTGATAGCATCTTCATCAATGCGGTGAATGCGCGTTTTTGACGAGGCAGGTGTTGCGAGGTCGGCCCCGAGCACAAACAGATCTTCCTGCACTTTCTTGACCCACGCTGTGCTTTTTTCACTAATTCCATGACTCACTGCAAGCCCAACCACGGAATTTAGTTCGTCGACCGTGCCATAAGCTTTTATTCGCATGGATGATTTTGGTACGCGCGTACCCCCAAACAGTGAAGTGTTTCCTTCATCGCCCTTTTTGGTATAAATTTTCATAAGATGCGTACTATTTAAATTGAGCCTTAAAATATTTAATAATTGGCAAAGATGAATTGTTAATCATAAAGAATAGGATATATTACAAAATTATAATTCCCGGAAAATAATTTTAAGAGCATGAAAAACAGCAAGGTGGTTTTCGTATCGGTTGTAGTGTGTCTGGTTAGTTTTTTCTCTGGCATTGCCCAGGGGCAAACCCCGTCGGGCAAAGCAGTCATTAAGCAAATGTATGAGCGATATCAGGATTCCTGGTATGATTATTTGACGTTTAAGCAGGAGACGATCTATTACAAAGATGGAGAAGCAGACCGTTCACAGTGGTGGTACGAAGCGCTGGGCGTTCCGGGGCAATTAGTGATAAAGTTCGATAGTCTTGATAGCGGCACAGGGGTTATCTTCCGGCAGGATTCCCAATATGTATTTCAGAAAAATAAACTGGTGCGGCAAGGGCCACGCGTGCACGATTTGCTGGTTTTGGGATTTGATGTGTATGGACAATCACCCATAAAAACGATTGAAAAACTGGCGGGTAGGGGATTCGATTTAACCAAAACGTATGAAACTGAATGGCAGGGCCGCCCGGTTTATGTGGTAGGAGCATCCGGTGAAAATGATACAAGTAATCAGTTCTGGATTGATAAAGAGCATCTCTATTTTGTACGATTACTGCGGGTTAACGCCAGTGATGGCGCCGTGCAGGAAGTTCAGTTTAATAATTATGAACGGGTAGGAGGCGGATGGGTGGCGCCGATCGTTTTATTTTTCAGTAATGATGAATTGGTGCTTAAAGAGGTGTACAGTAAAATTGAAGCGCCTGAAAATTTAGATGCTTCTATTTTTGATTTAGAGAACTTTCAGCAGGCCAGGTGGTAGGTAACGTTATACGAAACTTTTTTCTAAAAAATCAGCCTTGATATTCCGATGCTCCAGTTGCTCCAGATTTTTCTTTAGCGATTGATAATTTTTGACGGGACATCCTGCTATAAAGGTCACTTTTCGGTATACGAGGCATCTAATTCCTTTAAAGTATATTGATAAATAAGTTTTTCAATCGTATTTTGTTCGGCGTAAGGGTATGTTATTGCCACTTTCCAGATTACCTCAATGGGTTTAAGGTCGGCCTTTTGGAGACATAACTCCGCAGCCGTTCCGTATGCTTTTATCAATCCCGATTTGCCCAAATTTGTACCGCCGTAGTAGCGGACGACAACCAGACCGGCATTGATCACTTCAAATGATTTAAGCTGATTTAGAATTGGTAGTCCTGCCGCACCCCCCGGTTCGCCGTCGTCCTGGGCAAATTCTTCAGGTTTTGCCGGATTAAGGCGCCAGCCGTAACAGTGATGGGTGGCATCGGGATATTTGCTTTTAATACTGGCAAGGCTTTCATCAAAATCATCTTGGTTTTCTACCGGTAAAAGATAGCCTAAGAATTTTGATCCCTTTTCCTGAAGCGATGATTGTGTATTGGTGAGAACTCGTTTCAAAAATGTAGTTAACAGTTTTTTGTTATTGGCATTTCACTCTTGTTAAACTAACTCCGTTTATTAATAACTGTTAACCAATAACCAATAACAAATAACTCAAAACTCAATTTAGATTTTTTCTGAATTAGCTTTTAACACTAATTTAGCTCTTTCTGCCTTGCCTTTTTACGCAAATCACCCCATCTTCAGCACGGAACGTGGAACAAAGTCATTGCGTTGGATTTATTGACTTCGCTGAATAGCTCAAATCATATACAACAATGCCATCATTTTTAACAGCTCTAAAGTCGCAGGTCGGTCGTAAAATTCTGACAGGCATTACCGGAATTGGTCTTATTATTTTTGTTATTCTCCATCTTGCCGGAAACCTGACATTATTTGGTGATTATCAGGCGTTTAATGTATATACCTACACGCTGGAGAGTCTTGGGTGGATTTTATATATCCTTGAGGCGGGACTGGCAATCTGTTTTTTGCTCCATGCATATATCGGGATTTCCATTTGGTGGAATCGTCGAAAAAATCGTCCTGAAGGATATGAAAAGTATCAAACCAAAGGCGGCCCCAGCCACAATACATGGGCATCGCGAAGTATGGCACTGACCGGAGTGGTGATTTTGGTTTTTCTGGTGATTCACCTGGCTAATTTCAAGTTTGCCGATACGAATATGATTACCCTGCCCAATGGTGAAACCGGGCGAAATCTTAAAGCCGTGGTGATGGAATCATTTCAAAATCCATGGTATGCATTTGGCTATTCGTTTGTTTTAGTATTACTCGGGTTGCATCTGAAGCACGGTTTTTGGAGTGCTTTTACCTCTTTGACGATGAAACACAAGAAGTATTCAGCAATCATTTACGGCATTGGCATCATTTTCGCGATACTTATCGCTATCGGATTTCTGTTCATTCCGCTGTATATCTATTTCACAGGCGGGCAGGGAGCATTGATAGCATACTAATTGCGTACAAATTAAATTTAAGCATTGTACTATGAACTTAGAGTCTAACGTACCTGAAGGACCGCTGAAAGATAAGTGGTCGAAGCATCTGAACGATATTAAACTGGTTGCTCCGAATAACAAGCGCAAGCACAATGTTATTGTTGTGGGCACCGGTCTTGCGGGCGGATCAGCAGCGGCCAGTCTTGCCGAACTCGGGTATAACGTAACGAGCTTTTGTATCCAGGATTCAGCCCGCCGGGCCCACAGTATTGCGGCTCAGGGCGGTATCAATGCAGCGAAAAATTATCCCAATGATGGCGATACTATCTGGCGTCTTTTTTATGATACGATTAAAGGTGGTGATTACCGTTCGCGTGAATCCAACACCTATCGGCTGGCGCAGGTTTCCAATGAAATTATCGACCAGGCCGTAGCCCAAGGGGTGCCTTTTGCCCGTGAATACGGAGGATTACTTGCTAACCGCTCGTTTGGAGGGGCGCAGGTTTCTCGTACGTTTTATGCACGTGGGCAGACGGGGCAGCAGCTGCTGCTTGGTGCGTACCAGGCGATGATGCGCCAGACCCACAATGGAAATATTGATTTGCATACGCGTCACGAAATGCTCGATCTGGTTGTTGTTGACGGTAAAGCACGCGGCATTATCACACGGGATCTCGTTTCAGGTGAAATTAAGCGCTGGATGGCCGATGCCGTGGTGCTTTGCACCGGCGGTTACGGCAACGTGTTTTATCTCTCAACAAATGCCAAAAATTCAAACGTAACAGCTGCATGGCGTTGCCATAAACGGGGAGCTGGATTTGCCAATCCTTGCTACGTGCAAATTCACCCGACTTGTATTCCTGTTTCGGGTGACTATCAATCTAAGCTTACGCTAATGAGCGAAAGTTTACGGAATGACGGCCGCGTGTGGGTACCAAAAGAGAAGGAGGATGATCGCCATCCGAATGATATTCCCGAAGAGGAACGATACTACTATCTGGAAGAAAAGTACCCGGCGTTTGGCAACCTGGTACCGCGTGATGTTGCCTCTCGAAATGCCAAGATTGTATGCGACAAAGGAATGGGGGTAGGGCCAACTGGACGAGCCGTGTATCTCGATTTCCGTGATGCTATTGAACGGGAAGGAGAAAAGACGATTTCTGAGAAGTACGGTAACCTGTTTGATATGTATGAGAATATCACAGGTGATAATCCCTATAAGCAGCCAATGCGCATTTTCCCGGCCGTGCATTACACCATGGGCGGTCTTTGGGTTGATTATAACCTTATGAGTAACATCCCCGGGCTGTTTGTAGCCGGCGAAGCGAACTTCTCTGATCACGGGGCAAACCGATTGGGCGCCAGTGCACTTATGCAGGGGCTATCGGACGGCTATTTTATCATCCCATACACAATTGGTAACTATATTGCCGGAGCGGAGCTGGATAAAGATATTGATATTAAGCATGAAGCATTTAATGAAGCTGCTGAGAATGCACAGTCTCACATTGATAAGTTATTGGGAGTGAACGGAGACAAGAGCGTCGTTGATTTCCATCGTGAATTGGGCCAGATTATGTGGGATAAGGTGGGCATCGCCCGCAATGAAGAAGGATTAAAGCAGGCTATTGAAGAAATCCAGGCGCTTCGTGAAGAGTTCTGGCAAAACGTACGTGTACCGGGTGAAGCAGCTAATTACAACAAATACCTTGAGTTTGCCGGTCGCGTGGCCGACTTCCTGGAGTTAGGTGAACTGATGGCCAAAGACGCTCTTCACCGGGATGAATCGGCCGGTTGTCACCTGCGCGAAGAACATCAAACTGATGAAGGCGAAGCTATTCGTAATGATGAAGAGTACGCCTACGTTGCTGCCTGGGAGTACCAGGGAGTAAATGGCCAACTGCAGGAAAAGCTTCATAAAGAGGATCTTGAGTTTGAATTTGTTGAACTGAAACAGCGCAGTTATAAGTGATGAAATGATCCTGAACCCGCTTTATTGGGTGAAGGATCTTAAACGATTGCCGGCTCAAAATCTGATATTCCGCGGCGCCGGCTCTTCGGAATGACAATTTAGTATAAAAAGAATATTATGGCTGAAGAATTTACCATCAATTTAAAAATCTGGCGCCAGGCAGGCCCGGATCAACCCGGAAAACTGGTTGACTATACGCTGGATACGGTCAATGAGCACATGTCCTTTTTGGAAATGCTGGATGTGCTCAATGAAAAAATCCTTAATGAAGGCGGCGATCCTATCGAGTTTGATTATGACTGCCGCGAAGGTATTTGCGGATCGTGCGACCTTATGATTGACGGGCGGGCGCATGGCCCCAAAGCAATGACCTGTTCGTGCCAGCTGCACATGCGTAACTACAACGACGGGGACACCATAACGGTTGAACCATTTCGTGCCAGGGCATTTCCTGTTATAAAAGATTTGGTCGTTGATCGCAGCGCATTTGACCGTATCATTGAAGCGGGTGGATACGTATCGATAAAAACCGGTTCAGCTCCGGACGCCAATTCTATTCCGGTAGATAAGCAAGTGGCCGATACTGCGTTCGATTATGCGACCTGTATTGGCTGTGGAGCTTGTGTGGCGGCCTGCCCGAATTCATCGGCTTCGCTCTTTACCGGAGCAAAATTGGCGCATTTGAATCGACTTCCGCAAGGAGAACCGGAGCGCAAGAAGCGTACGGTCGCCATGGTTGAACAGATGGAGGAAGAAGGCTTTGGTGATTGCTCTAACTTTGCTGAATGTGAAGCCGTCTGCCCGAAAGGTATTTCTATTTCAGCCATTGCCGAAATGCGGCGTAACTATATGAAAGCGGCATTGGCAGGTGACGAAGCATAAACTTTCCTGTAGGTTAAAAGTTTATAAGGCATGAGAGTTGATCTCATGCCTTTTTTATTTCCGGATTATAGTCATAGATTAAATTGGTTTTGACTCAAATATTATATCTTTTTTCAGGATGAGCAGTGACTCTTTTCAGAAGGCGCAACAAAACCTTCAAAAATATTGGGGCTATGATTCTTTTCGTGAGGGCCAGGATCAGGCGATTCAATCTGTGCTTGATGGAAATAACACCGTCGTGCTTTTTCCAACAGGGGGAGGGAAGTCACTCTGTTACCAGGTGCCTGCAACAGTTTTTGAGGGAATAACCTTGGTAATTTCACCGCTGGTTGCATTAATGCAAGACCAGGTACAACAGCTAAATGAACGGAATGTTCCGGCTACATTCATTAACAGCACCATCTCATCCTGGGAAGTTGAACAACGGCTGGTGAATGCCCGGAATGGAATGTACAAATTGCTGTATTGTGCTCCTGAGCGGCTCAAAACCGCGTTATGGGAAGCGGAGCTACCAAATCTTAATATTGATCTTGTGGCTATCGACGAGGCGCACTGCATCTCAGAATGGGGACACGACTTCAGGCCCAGTTATCGGGATATTCGCCCCTCACTGGAATCAATAACAGATTCGGTGTGCTGGATAGCCCTAACGGCAACTGCTACGCCCGAAGTACGCGAAGACATCATTACAAATCTGCAGTTTGATGATCCTGTAGTCGTGTCAAAAGGATTTCAGCGACCAAACTTAAAGTGGTGGGTTTTAGAAGGAGCGCAGAAAGATCAAAATTTGATGCGAAGTGTAAAAAAAGCATCGGCTGAAGGTGCGGGTATTATCTATGGCGGCACCCGCAGGAATTGTGAACGGTTGGCAGATTTAATCCAAAAAAGGCTGGGCGTTAAAACAGCAGCATATCATGCCGGGGTAGAATCAAGAGATCGAAAATTGATACAGGAGAACTGGATCAGTGGTAAGACACCGCTGGTGGTAGCTACGAATGCATTTGGCATGGGAATTGACAAGGCTGATTGCCGATATGTGATTCACTACGAAATGCCGTATTCTCTGGAAGCTTATTATCAGCAGGCCGGCCGTGCCGGACGTGATGGAGTAGAGAGCTACCCGTTATTGCTGTTTAAAGAAGCTGATGTCCATAAGGCTAAGCGTCGTATTGAGGATTCTTATCCCAACAGGGAGCAGTTGCAAAATGTGTATGATGCGATATGCGACAACCTGAATTTGGCTGTAGGCTCGCTGGAGGAAGAGATGCGGGAGGTTTCAATTCCGGCGATCAAAAAGCGCACGCATTTATCATCCTCAATTGTTCGGGCATCGCTTAAAACGCTGAAACATCTGGGTATCATCGAACTGGCTGATTATGTGGTACCACAGGTGGGCGTGCAATTTATCGTCAACCCCGATTATTTGAGAGAGCAGATTAAGTCATTAAAGAACAGCGAAAAAGCTGAGTTTTTGGATACGCTGTATCGCCAATTTGGCGGAGAGGCTTTTGAAGATATTAAATATCTGGAGCTGGATTACCTCAAACGAAAGCTTGATGTGAGTAAGAACGGGTTGATCAAAGGGTTACAGGTATTGCAAAATCACGATAATGTGCTGCGGTTTGAAGCGATCGGGGAGCTGCCGCTGGTGCGGCCGGTAGAAGAGCGGGTTTCTTCTTTGAGGTTGAAAAAAAGTGAATTGGAAGACCACCGCAACAGCCTGCTAAAAAAACTGGATCGC
>JAFGWN010000165.1 GCA_016937115.1 Balneolaceae bacterium
AAAGCCGGTTGCTGATTATCTTCGAAATTTAGTTGATGCGAATGTCTATTTTGCTGCTGATTGCATTGGAAAAGAAGCAGAAAAAGTTATATCGCAAGCCATTCCCGGTGAAATTGTGGTCTTGGAAAATGTGCGTTTTCACCCCGAAGAGAGGCAAAATGAGGAGGCATTTTCAAAAAAACTGGCTGCTCATGCCAACATTTTCGTAAATGATGCTTTTGGCAGCAGCCACCGTGTCCATGCATCGGTAGCCGGGGTTGCCCGTTTTCTTCAACCGGCGGCAGCAGGATTTTTACTTCAAAAAGAAATTGAGTATCTGGGCAAAGCGATTGATAATGCCCGCCGTCCGTTTGTCGCCATTATGGGCGGAGCCAAAGTATCGGATAAAATTGAAGCGATTGATCATCTGCTTGACAAAGTTGATGCGATTATAATCGGCGGCGGCATGACCTACACCTTTTATAAAGCCAAAGGATTGCCCATTGGCGATTCGCTGGTTGAGGATGACAAAATCGACTTGGCGAAAGAATTATTGAAAAAGGCAGAAGATAAGGGTGTTAAAATTACCCTCCCGATTGATTCGGTTGTAGCCCGGGAGTTTAAAAATGATGCTGAATTTAAAATCGTCGAAGAAGACGGTATCGAAAAAGGGTGGATGGCACTTGATATCGGTCCCCAGAGTGAGATAATGTTCGGCAATGCCATCAAAAATGCCCAGACGATAGTGTGGAACGGCCCGATGGGGGTATTTGAAATGCCCAACTTTGCGGACGGCACTAACGCCGTGGCCCAAGCTTTGGCAGAGGCTACAAAGAATGGAGCCACAACTATTGTCGGCGGTGGCGATTCGGCATCGGCTATTCAAAAAGAAGGATTGGCCGATGACGTTTCGCACGTGTCTACCGGCGGAGGCGCCAGCCTGATGTTCCTCGAAGGAAAGGAGCTACCCGGCGTTGCGGCGTTGAGTGATAAATGATTAACCCGCCCCGCCGGAAGCGCCACCACCGGCTGCACCCGCCGAAGCGCCAGCGCCTCCTCCTGCAGCTCCCGGGAATGCACTGGCCCCGGTAGCGCTGAGCGTGCTGAATGTACCCGCCACTTCAGACGCTGATCGCACGCCATCACCATGAAATATAAACCAGTAAAAGACGATTTCCGATCCGCTGTATTGTTCGAACACCGTTTGGATTTCATCCTTGGATAGCCCGAATGCCACGGCGTAGATGAAGTGCTTGTCCAGCACATCCTGCTCAAACGAATGGCGCCCGGCATTCTTCAAGCCTTCTCTGTATGCTTTCCACTGCTTGTAGGTACGTTCTCCTTCGGGAGTACGGCGAATGATAGCCATCGATCCGATCAAAAACAGAGTGGTAAGGGCAATGCCGACAATACCGACAGGGCCCGCCCAAACTGTAGCAATAATACTTGCTATCAACAGAAATATTTGAACAGCTACATTTCCATACACCCCGGTATAGCTTTCCTGATCATACCAGCCAAAGGTTTTGCAATGATTATTAACTTTCTTCTTCCATGAAGAAAACCACTTTGATGCCTTATAGGAACTCTCTGAGAAAAGTTTGTCGATACGGTTGTTGTCGTTTTTGATTTGTGTATGTACGAAGTCAGCCAGATCGCCTTCCCAGTCGGCCAGCTCATCCTGTGGTTGCGTATCCGTTCTTTCGATTGAAAATACCTTCTTTTCTCCGCCCATCCATTTTTTTTCGGGCGCTTCTTCTTTGATGATAAAGTGTTTGCGGCGGGCTAAATCAAGAATCGTGGCCATCAGTTGCGGGCTTCCAATACTACGTTTCATCAGCAGCCATCCCGCCACAGCCGGTTTCAGACGGCCGGGAATCATGATGGTTTCGGTTGAGGAAACCGTGCCGGCTGAATGCCGCGTACCGTATTTGCGATAGAAAAATAAGAAGGCAAGGATACTCAAAAGTGCAATTACAATCGTCAATTGCTGCCCGTAAGCAGCGTAGCGGGCCTGACGTGCCTGCCGTTTCGCTTCCGCTTCCTGGTAGTTTTTCTCATTTTGCCGGGCCCATACAAGGGTGAAATCGGAATCATTGGTTGATACCGTTCCCTCATCAAACACACTGCGCGGAAAAACGCTTCTTATTTTTACAAATTCATCATCGTCAATATTGGTAGCCCTAACGGTGTAACCGGCGGATGTTTCTTGAAGCGTGATGTTATCCTGCGGTCCACGTTTCCAGCTATACATGGAATCGGCGCCAACGGCAGCCGGCAGCCGCATATCAATACGCAGGGTGCGGGTATCTTTTTCGCGATCGGGGCTCAAATAATTCCAGAAAAACTCTGCCCACTCCGGGCCGATAACCAAAGCGCCTTCCAGTGTATAGGAAATAGAAAATGTGCGCTCTTCATCCTCGGCATTATAAAACCATTTTATCTGAACCTGGTCGTCATTGCGGCTCACCATAAAAGTACCCGGTTCTTCGCTGTTTTCGTTGATGAAGGGTTGTCCGTTTTCGGCAACCCGGATGTTCGTTATGGATTTAAATCCCCGGAAAGGCAAACGGTAATCAGCCCACGAAAAGTCATCACCCTCGAATTTATACGTTCGGTGTTCGGTGATGCGAACAGTGCCATCGGGCTGTACCTCAACTTCTACCCGTATAGTCGGAATGGTGTACTCTTTAGCTTGCACCGCTTGGGGGACGGCCAGAATAATAGACAGTATAAAAGTTAAAATAAGCGTTGAAATTCGCATGGAATTAATCCGGGTTTAGCGATTATTGTTATGTAGTTCTACCGAAGTATGGCCTGCAGGCTGCACCGTAAGTGTTTTAAAGAGCACATACTCGGTTTGCGCTGCATTTGAATCGTTATCGGGATGCGGTTCTTCAATCCACTGGCGGTATATTTTGAGCGTATCGTTTTGCACCAGTCCATAGTAATAATAGCCGCCGCCCGCGTAGTAGCCGCTCTTTGCAAAGGCAGTTTGGTCCGGCATATTAAAGGCCTTTGTATCAGTTATATCCGTGCACGAAGGTTCCGTGGCAATGAGCACCGGGGTAGACAGCTTCTCGGAAATAAGAAGCAGGTTGGTTTCCTGCGGGGGATCGTGATCTGCCCGGTTGGCCGGCTCACACTGAATGCGAAAATCAGTATTGGTGATATGTGTAAGCTGCGGCTTTTTTTTCTGTTCGTCTGATTCGGCAGATGGTTGATTTTGATTGGTCTTAGACTGATTGCATGCGCCCAATATAAAAAGGCACAAAAACAGAGAAAGCATTTTTGTAAGTTTATTCATCATCTTTAACCGTTAGTTACAAATCGAAACATCGAATCACTAATGTATCGGAAAGTTACTTATTTATCAGCTTTATTGATCCGATTTAACTCATACACTTTAATGGCTAACATTTTAAAAGAAAAAAGCGATGGCACAGATTAGCAACCAGGTTTTAACCGCTGATGGCCGGCGCAGCCAAAATTTTTACCAGAGCGACCGTATCCTGCGTCATCATCTTGCTAAACACCTTCCCGATGCTGCCCTCAGCCACATGAATAATAACCTCGAGCGGCTGGGCAGCCAGGCTGCTACCGCTATGGATGATTTATCCCTCAAAGCTGATAAACACGGCCCGGTTTTAAAAAAGCGATCAAAATATGGCGAAACCATCAACGAAGTTGAGTTTCATCCCGCTTATTGGCAACTGATGCATATTGCCGCTCAATCAGAGATGTTTTACGTAAAGTATGACCCAGAGTTACGGCATCGGTTGGCAGGAAGCCGCCACCAGCTGGGGTTTGCTGCCGGGCAGCTCTACGCCATGAGTGAACTCGGCGTGTACTGTCCGCTCTGCATGACCGATGGTGCAGCGCATCTGGTCGACAAATTTGCACCGCCAGAAATAAAAGAGCGGTTGCTATCTAAACTTTCAGCCAGAGAAGGAGAGTTGCTCTACACCGGCGCCATGTTTTTAACAGAGAAATCCGGCGGTTCAGACGTGGGACGAAACCTGGCAACAGCCGAAAAAATTGAGGGTAATCACTATAAATTAAATGGTGAAAAGTGGTTTTGCAGCAACGTCAACGCTGATGTAATTATGGCGCTGGCCCGTACGGGTGATGTAGAAGCCGGCACGCGCGGATTGTCGTTATTTCTTGTTGAAAAAATATTACCCGATGGAAATCGTAATTCAATGAATATCATACGGTTAAAAGATAAACTTGGCGTACGTTCGATGGCAACCGGTGAGGTAGAATTCCAAGATACAACCGGCATCAGGCTGGGAGAAGAGAACAGGGGATTTAAGGTGATGGCAGAGATGATTAACATTTCACGCACGTATAATTCGGTGGCGGCTGTGGCCGGAAGCCGGCGTGCCATTATTGAGGCGTGGCAGTACCTGAATCATCGCATCATATTTGGAAAAAGAGCAACGGAACATGCGCTTATCCGGCAGAAGTTTCATGAGCTTGGCTCGCGCTGGCTGGCCGACTTCTTGTTGGTGTGGCGGGCTATCAGGGCGATGGATGCTACCGGGCAGGGTAGCGAAGAAGAGCAACAACTTATGCGAATTTTGGTTCCGATGGCGAAGTGGCGGTCGGCCGAGCAGTCGGTCTATATGGTGCGGGAGTGCATGGAACTGATGGGCGGCAACGGGTATATCGAAGATTTTGTAATGCCCAAGCTGCTGCGGGATGTGAATGTTTTACCGATCTGGGAAGGTTCGGGCAATATCATTGTGTTGGATATGCTGCGTGCAGCGGAAAAATCGAATGGGTTGCATTTCGTCATCAATCAAATTAAATCGACGGCAAATCTATCAGATTCGCATGGGAACCTGATAAATAGGCGGCTGGATGAGTTACTTGCCACCTGGAACGAACTGAAAGAGAGTGATGACCGGGATGTTATCGAAGCCACGGCCAAACCGCTTTTTAAAGAGTTTATTGAGCTGTACCAAATGGCGCTGATGATCCGGGAGCACGATGAAGAGAATGAAGCATGGATAGAACCGGCACTGGATTACATGCAATCGAGATTCTCTGGTCAAAGGGGCATTCAAAAACCGATTGGTCTTGATAGATTAGAAGACCTGATCGGT
>JAFGWN010000166.1 GCA_016937115.1 Balneolaceae bacterium
ATACAGAAGTGCCAGCGGCGAACCTGGACCGGAATACTGGCAAAATGAAGCCAATTATTCTATTGATGCCACGCTCCATCCCGAGACCCATTCGGTGTCGGCGACGGTGACAATCGATTACACCAATAATAGCCCCAAAGCACTGGAGCGCTTATGGGTACAACTGGACCAAAATCTTTTTGCCCAGAACTCATGGGGAGCTAAATTAACACCTTACGGTGGGGCCCGTTTTGGCAATGAAACTTTCGATGGTGGATATAAGATTGACGACGTTTCGATAACTCATAACGGAACCACCTACGAACCCGAAATGCAACTGCTTGATACAAATACCAAGCTTGTACTGAAGGAAGCGCTGAGCGCTGAAGGTGGAAACTTAAGCATTACATTTAAATACAGTTTCAAAATTCCGGACAACGGTTCCGACCGGATGGGAAAGCTGAAAACGAAAAACGGCTGGATCTACGAATTAGCGCAATGGTATCCACGTATGGCAACATTCGATGATGTAAAAGGCTGGAACGTAATGCCATACTTGGGCGCTGGTGAGTTTTATCTTGAATATGGACATTTTGATTATTCCATCACGGCACCATCTGATTATGTGGTGGTTGCGTCTGGTGAGCTGCAAAACCCGGATGAAGTTTTAACGGATAAGCAGCAGCAACGCTGGGAGAAGGCGAAAAACAGCGATCAACGGGTATATATCATCAATAAAAACGAAGTGGGAACGCCCGAATCGCGGCCGGAAGGGGATATGCTCACGTGGAAGTATGAGATGGAAAATTCCCGCGATATTGCGTGGGCAGCTTCCAAGGCCTTTGTTTGGGATGCGGCGCGCATCAATCTTCCGGGTGATGACCAAGCCATGGCACAGTCGGTATATCCGGTGGAGGTAGCCTCTGATTCAGCCTGGGGGCGATCAACCGAGTATGTAAAAGCCTCTGTTGAGTTTTATTCTGATAGATGGATGAAGTATCCGTATTCCACGGCTACTAATGTCGCCGGTATTGTAGGCGGGATGGAATATCCCGGTATTGTGTTTTGCAGCTGGAAGGCGAAAGGTTCAAGCTTGTGGGGTGTTACAGATCATGAGTTTGGCCATATTTGGTTTCCGATGATTGTGGGTTCCAATGAACGTGAATATGCCTGGATGGATGAAGGGTTTAATACCTTTATTAACGGGTACAGCACCGAAGATTTCAATAACGGCGAATACGAATCCAACCGTACCAGCGCGCGGCTTATTACCGGATGGATGAGCGGTGACAGTGCAGAACCGATTATGCGGGAGCCGGATCAAATTCAATCGCAAAATCTGGGAGTAGCGGCGTATTACAAACCGGCTTTAGGCCTGCGCATGTTGCGCGAATCGATTGTAGGGCCGGAGCTGTTTGATGAAGCCTTTCGCGCATACATTGACCGCTGGAAGTACAAACATCCAACCCCGGATGATTTCTTCAACACAATGGAAGATGTGACGGGTCACGAACTCGACTGGTTCTGGAGAGGATGGTTCGAGAAAACATGGACGCTTGATCAGGCCGTAGATTCTGTAAATTACATAGAAGATGATCCGGCAAACGGTTCCTTGATAAGTATCAGCAGTAAAAATAAGCTGGTGATGCCAGTGTATGTTGAAATCACCCAGGCGAATGGAAAGACCGAAACGATCAAGCTTCCGGTTCAGGTTTGGAATCGCGGTAAGACATGGACGATTAAATACGATTCTGATTCTGAGATCACAAAGGTAGCTATTGATCCTGATGAGCGTTTTCCTGATGTAAACCCGGAAAATAATGTCTGGGAAGCTGAGGTGGAATAATCAAGTAAAGATTTAACGGGTTCAAAGGCGGCAGAATTACTGCCGCCTTTTTTTTTAAAAAAAAGCCCGCCGATCAGGGCAGGCTTTCTGCGTGGATGGGTCTGTACGGGTTTACTGCTCCGCACGGAGTAAGTAGCGCGTTGTCTTTTATCTAACCCATGGGAATTTATAATATGCTTGGTTCTCATGTATTGTTACACAAGATATCTGAACAATGACTACCTGATATGAATTTTTTTTGGCAGCCTGTTTAATAAGAAAATTTAATACTGAGGGAAGGCCTAAAACCGGTGAGCGTTCGCTCTTCACGTTCAAAAATGATGGAGCCATCTTCTGCTTTGTGAGGCGAAAGCCACCAGTTTAATACATTCTTGTGATTGAGAACGTTGAACAGATCCAGACGAAAACGGAGCGCCGAATTTTTCACCGGCTGTTTATAGCTGACTCCCGCATTAAGCTGAGAGAAAAGAGGGAGTGTGTCACTGCCGGGATCATCAAACGTATACTTCCCAAATGAACGATCTTCCCGAATTGAAAGATAATCGTAGTAGGCTTTTCTGAACCCCCAGTTTCGTCCCCATATACCTTTCCATTCTGCTAAAAGCGTTAGTCTCGGTATGATTTTCCAATTCAGTGAGGTGTTTACACTATGCGGTTGGCTGGATGGCAACGGTTGATAATTTTCATTAAAACGAAATGGAATGCGCTGCCGTGCAATATTAAACTGATAGCTGCCTTTCAGCATCATATTTAACGAAGGGATGCGTTTTTCTACCGTCAAACCCGCCCCGTAAGCATACCCCTTGGCCTGAGTAATAAATTGCTGCTGATCAGAAAAAGAATTCTGCTGGCCGAATGATGGAAGTTGGGATAGATTTTTATAATTAAGTGCCAGTCGGGAAGGAATCCATTTATAATACGTTTCCATCCGAAGTTGTAAATTTTCGGTAGGTTCCCATAATGCGTCTCCGGCAATATGATACGCCTTGGGTACTGTTGTTGTATAATCAACCGGTGCCCAGAATCGTATGGTTGGTACCAGGGAAGAGGGGCCTACATTAGAGACATCAAACTGGTTGATAAACTGTCGGTAAATGCCGCCCGAAAGCTTCAGTGAAATGTAACCGATGGAGGTTTTGGGCTCATCATATTTAATAGAGAGCCGGGGTTCGGCAAAAACGAGATCGCGGCTTGGTACAAACGTCATACGGCTGCCTACCGAGAGGCTTGTCTTGGCGGATAGATAGAAGTTGTTATGCAGGAAGCCTGATACCAGAAAACTTTCTTCATTGGATTGTACGGAGATGTAGTAAAAATCGGATAAGTGAAATCGGTATTCAATTAATTTACCGCTTAACCCACCCCGGATATGGTAGCTTTTAGAGGCGCTGTAATTCATTTTAAGATCTACTGCCGACTCCATTATTGCATTTTGGTCGCCCGTATCAAGGCGTTCTAACACCCCGCTATTGGATTGTTCAAATACTGTATACGATCCGTTTAACATGCCTTCATCTACATTACTGGTAATTGAGTAGGAGTGGTCGAGCGAATGGCGGGTGATATATCCGCCCAGGCTGGCATCGAACCGGGAATTAATGAGCCACTGGTGCTCGATCTTTCCCATTGTGTTTTTCCAGTTGTATTGGTCGATGGAGAAAAATAAGCCGGGCGACAATGAGATATTACTTGCTTTGGTATTTTCTGAAAACAGATTGGTCTTTAAGAAATTCTTGCCATGATATCCCGAAATGTACGTTTGGTGGAACGCATTATGTTTAATCCTGGCTGCTGCATGCAGGTCGTAGTAGGTGATGTCATACGAATGCTTGCGGGGTTCAAAGAACGTATCGGAGCTATCGGCTTGCAATAAATGATGGGTAAGCACCGGATCCAGTTGATCCCAGTTGCTCAGCGTTTGCTGGATTTCGGGCTGCTGATACCAATGCCAGATATTGCCGCGTGAGGCAACCATAAAGTTTATCTCTGGTCCATTTTCAATCTCAAAAGCATGATCAAACCGAGCGTTTACATTTAGCGGGTTGATCTGCATCAAGAGGTTATTATCGCCGGTTGTCCCTGCATCCTGCTTGACATCGATAATTCCGGAAAGTTGACTGCCAACAGGGGCTTCAAATCCTGCTTTGCTGATACGAATATTTTTTATGGCATATGGACTGAATGCCCCAAGCAGCCGCCCCATGCTTGCGGGATTGTAAATGGGCACGCCATCGAGACGAAGCTGGTGTTCACCGGCATTGCCGCCTTGTATGTTGAAGTCGGCCAGAGGCAGGCTAAAATCAATTCCCGAGACGGTGTTCAGGCTTTTGATTGCATCAGCAGAGATATTTCTAACCTCCGAAGCCGTAACCTTTTCCTCGAAAGCGTTGAAATCGGGTAATCGTTTTTGAATACCGCTTATTACCAATGGTTCTACAATAACTGGCTCGGGAGATAATGAAAACTGTTGGGAAGTGGTTTGTCCGGGGGGAATCCAAACGGTGTCGCGGGCGGGCTTGTAGCCCACAAACGTTATGGTAATTTCATGCAGGCCGGTCGAAAGCTTTGGTATATTAAAGAAACCGGTTCCGCTTGCCGCCGCACCACCGCCCGCATCGGTAAGAATGATATTTGCGCCGGGCAGCGGCTCACCCGTTTGCTGATCAATGACTTGCCCCGATAAATTTCCATGCAGGGTAAATGTTTGCGGGGCTTTCGTCAATACATACGTGCCG
>JAFGWN010000167.1 GCA_016937115.1 Balneolaceae bacterium
AATACGAGATAAATGTATTCGATTTATTCTGCTGATCGATAGAACGGGCGGCATCGACAAATGGGGCCTGCCGGCTCATCTCAACGGGACTGTAATACCTACTGCCCGGCGAATTGAGCACAGAGTTGAGCGTTCCACTCCATCCGCTGGCATATTCCTTGTCGTCAATCAACCCCGTGCGGCGAATAATTAAATCATCATAATAGCTGGTAAATCCTTCAGCAAACCATAACGCCCCGGAGACGTTCGCTTCGGTAAAATCAAACGGCTCCAGGCTTTCCGGGCGAATACGTTCGACGTTCCAGGCATGGAAAAACTCGTGGGAAAGAGTATAAAGATTTCGCAGAGCATCTTCCTCGAGCGAGCGTGTACTGGTTAAGATAGTTGAATTTCGATGCTCCATCCCGTCGCCGTATACATAGGGCAGATAGTCCGCAATAAAGGTATACGTACCGTAATCAAATGCAGGTGGCTCACCATACACAGCAATCTGTTCAGCTACCACCTTTTTAGCCATCGTTGTGTAGTCATCCAGCTGCTGCTCGGTTCCATTATGGTGGAGTGCCAATCGGATTTCATAGTTGGTAGTATCTCCGCGAACCGTCCACGTATTCATCCCGAAGTTGCTGAGCTCGGTCGGGCTGTCCATCAGATAATATAAATCAGGTGCAATGAATGTGGTGGAATCACTTGTGGGTTTTAGCTGGGTTGCCACTTTCCAATTGCTGCCTTCCGGCGGATGAAATCGGACCATTATTTCTTCATCTTCCAGCCCGCGCATCCAAACCAGGCTGGCCGGTATGTTTAAATGGGCATGCTGTCGGTTAATTCCGGAATAGGTACCATCGGCATGATCGCCATAGAGCGTATAATTGAACTTTACCGTGCCGTCGTGATCACGTATCTCCCAGTTATGTAAATCGGGATGATCAACCTGCAGCGTGTCCTCGGCCTCATTTACCGCATGCACATTATAGACATTTTTTGCGAACTCGTGCAGCGCATACCGGCCCGGCGATGTGCGGCTCATGGTAAGCTGCACCGGCACGGGGTTTAAGTTACTAATAGTAAGGGTTACTTCAGCTTCGTTATGGGCCGCATTTGGAAAGCGAATATCATAGGTTACATTCGCTTTAGTCTGTTCTTTCGAGGTACAACCGGCCAGCAATAGCAGCCCGATAATCACCCCGATGTTTATTTTATTCATAAGATCGCCTGATTGAAAAAAATTTCTGTTTAACAGCAAAATAGGCGATCGAAGAAGTTTTGCAAATGCTAAACAAAGGCGCTTTTGCCTGTGATGGCGCGACCTACAATCAGCGAGTTGATCTGCTTGGTTCCTTCGTAGGAATAAATGGCTTCGGAATCGGCAACAAACCGTGCTACGTTATATCGAAGCAGTATGCCGTTGCCCCCCAGCAATTCCCGCGCCTTGCTTACAATTTCACGGGTTTTAAGCGTACAAACGACTTTGGCAAGCGACGCCCGCTCGTCTGTTAAATTGCCTTCATCCTGCAGTTCAGAGAGTCGGAATACCATCGACTGCATGGCGGTGAGGTTGGTAAGCATTTCAACCAGCAGATCCTGTACCAGCTGGAAGCTGCCGATTGTTTTGCCGAACTGTTTACGCTCGTTGCAGTAAGCCAGCGCATTTTCGTAGGCGCCGCGCGCGCAGCCAACGGCCTGCCAGGCCACTGATGCACGGGTGAGACGTAAAATACGGGATGTATCCTTGAAACTATTTGCATTTTGAAGGCGATCTTCTTCCTTTACTTTGCAATCTTCCAGTGTAATAAGCGCATTCTGCACCGTTCGCAGAGCCATCTTGTCTTCAATCTTTTCAGCTTTAAATCCGGGATTGTCTTTTTCGACGATAAATCCTTTCACGTCACCACTCTCGACATCCTGCGCCCAGATGATGGTAATATCAGAAAAGGTGGCGTTTCCGATCCACTTCTTTTGCCCGTTTAAAACCCAGGTATCACCCTCACGTTTAGCTTTCATGGTCAACCCGCCGGCAACTGCCGAACCTACTTTGGGCTCCGTCAAGCCAAAAGCGCCAATTACGTTCATTTTTTGCATCTCGGGCAGCCATTTTTGCTTCTGCTCCTCGCTCCCGCATTCATAAATTGCGCCCATTGCCAGGCCGCTCTGCACCCCAAAAAAAGTGGAAAAAGAAGGATCAATCCGTGCCATCTCCTGCGCCACAAACCCCTGCAGTACATTAGATTTATTGGGACAGCCATACCCCTCGAGTGTTAGTCCGCAGATATCCAGCTCCGCCATTTTCGGTATTAAGTGCATGGGAAATTCAGCTTTTTGCCAATATTCATTCGCAATGGGGGCGACATGTGTTTCCATGAAATCGCGCACTTTCAGCTGTATTTCCCGCTCCTCGGGTGATAGCTTGGCCGATAAATCATAAAAATCACCATCGACCGGGGGCGGCTCACGGTCGGCGCCGTCCGAATCCAGCATCTTCATCATCTTCTTAAGGTCGCCCTCATCCATGGCGTTTACCTTTTCAATCAACTTGCCCAAATCTACTTTACGGGCAAGCTTCATGATGCCGCTGACATTCAAATTTTTAATGAGTTGGAAAAAGGAGGTTTTATTCTTTCCGGCCATAGAGTGTCGTGTTGTTTTTTTAATATGATACTGCTCTAACAGAAATGGCCGGAGAAAGGTTTTCAGACAGGAGTATTTTCTCTTGAGTCTACGCTGATTTCTTTTGCTGCTGATACTCTTCGGGCGACATGCCGGTTACAAGCCTGAACTGCGTATGAAAAGCGCGGTACTCCACCGGACACATATTGGTATCTTTTCTGAACTCAACATTAAACTTCTTGATTTCATAAAACCCCGCATCCATTGCCACCTCAAGAATGCCTTTATCGTACTGGGCAGGATCTGCCAGTACTTTTTTTGCGTACTCTAAATCCTGAAATATCTTTTTCATACCATCTATCCTTTAATTAGTGTAATTCTTTTTAAGAATATGTTCTGCTTGTCTGTTTAAAAAGTTCGATAAAAATGTTGGGTTGCCATCCGGAGGCATATAAATTTTTGTATCCGGCTGTTCATAATCAACCAATTTCATTCCGGTTGTCTTCACAAAATGTTCGTGAAAAAACCAGAACTCACGTGGCGTTATTCCTGTAACTCCTTTAAAACTTTCATTAAAATAGCGGCGATGCGAATGCCCGAACTTGTGCGCAATATCAATTAATTCAAGTTCGCGGCTTTCAGGTTCAGAAAGAAACTGTTTTACTTCCATTATCCTGCAATGTTTGAAAAATTTCACAATCGTCAATCCAAAATTCCGCTTGCACATTCTCAGCGAAGGTCGATACCGGTCAAATCCAAGTAACGGCGCAACTTCATCATACCTTAAATCGGGATCTTTATAAATCTTTTCTTCCCAATTTAAATCGAGAAATTTTTTGGCTGCCTTGGTATATAATTTTTTATCCATTCTTTAAGTTTGTAGCCCCGTAAACGATAGAATCCGCCTTTTTACTTTTTACTACATTTAAATATGCCCGCTAAATACAAAATGGCAATGAACGAGAAAACCTGTCTTCCATTAATTAAAACAAATAATAAAGAACTCTTTATCTTCAAGAATAAAATTATTAGGAACTGTTACAAAAGAATAGTGATTATTAAAATTTTCTAATGAAAAGAGGGTGAAATCGTTCTTTTTTTCTCATGAATAGAAATTCAAGTCTTTACAATACCTTTTTCGCCTTTTTCATTTGTCCTTGTATATTCCCATAGTAATCAACTTATACGGATGGAGATTTATATGGATCAAAAACCCAGGCTTTCGGTTCTTCTTTCGTTTCAAAACCAACGGGATGAAGTTGAATCCAGTCTCACGGCTTTTTTTGAACTGGAAACAGTCCCTTTTGAACTTATTATTATTGATGATGCCTCTACCGATGGTACCGGTCAGGCCATTCAATCGCTGCTCGACTACTACCAGCACGATCATACATTTTTTTTCGAGCACACCGCCCCGGCCGGAAGAGGAAACTGCTTGAATGAAGCCCTCCAGCAGGCAAATACGTCGATTATTTGGGTACCGTCATCAGTTCAGGAAATTGATGAGGAAAAACTGGCGGAGGCTATTTCATCATTGCGCAACGCAGATGTACCGTGCCTTACACAAACGTTTTCTATTCCGGGCAATATCAACCAGTGGGTTAACTTCATCCAGGACGGTGATTTTCCATACGATGGGCAGTTTATGTGGAACCTTAACGCGATTCCCTCTGCCAAACAGTTTTTCAACCCCTACTTAAACCAATGCCACGGTATCGACTGGATACTGCGGCTTGGGGTAGATACCCTGCAGCTTAACGATTCATTTTTCTCGGTTACTGAATTTGAACAAACACCTGCGCCGAGTGCTGCCGACCGGCAAGAACTCATTTTATCGCTTCTCCGGCAGCCAGGTGTGCAGTCTGATGAACGGCAGCTTTTAATTAACCTTCTGCTCGACCTGCCGGCCATTTCCGAAACAAAAACGACGATGGAGCACGGTCATGATCTGCTGGAAAAGGCCGTCGCCCTAAAAAAAGACGGACAGCTAAGCGCAGCACTCGAATGTATCGAAGAAGTGCTGGAAAATGAGCCGGGAAATCCCGATGCGAAACAGCTGAAAATTAAAATCCTTGAACGTAAACGCCGATTTGTTGAAGCTTCAGAATTGAAGCATGAACTCCAGTCGGACGCTAAAACAATTCATCCCGAGCTGGATACAACCGACATAAAGACCAGTATCATCGTTCCTACGGCACTCTACGGAAAGCCGGCGCTCGAACACTGTCTTGTTTCGGTTGGCGAATTCTGCAATCCGGCCAACACCGAGTTGATCATCATCGACAATGCCAGCCTCGATGACACCCACGACTATCTGCAGGAAATTAAGGAGAAGAACTTTTTCAACAACACCGTCATCACTAATAAACAGAACCGAGGATTTGCGGCTTCTGTGAATCAAGGTCTCGAAGCTGCAGCCGGGCAGTATGCCTGTATCATCCATAATGATGTGGAATTTACCAGTCCAGCCATAACCATGATGGAGCAGCTGATGGACGAGCATCCCGAATATGCACTGGTGGGTCCGCTGGCCGACAGCACCCTCAACCCGGATCAGCTGGCGAAAAATGCCGATATGTATGACCAAGCTATCGTGCAAACCGACTACCTGGACAGTTTTTGCATGATGGTGCGCACCGATGCAGGTATTACGATGGATGAAGAGTATACACTGGCCTTTTTTGATGATATTGATTTCTCATTTCAAATGCGCAAAGCCGGGTACAAAGTGGGCATCATCCCACAGGTGCAGGTCAATCACCACTATGGCACCACCACATTTGCGCTCGATCTCGATACCGAAAGTGAGCTTTACTGGAAAAATATCGCTTATTTTAATGAAAAATGGGGCGTAGAAACCTACTCCGAAGACGAACTCAAGTCGCTCGGCCGGTTCGATCAATTGCTGGCACTCGACAAGTTAGTCAACCCGCTATATCCAGAAAAAGCAATTCAGGAACGGTTTGAAGAGCTCTTTACGGATGAGATGAGAACAGAAATCATGAAATCGGATTATGATGCCGAAACGCTGCAGCATCTGGTTCACCTGACCATGGTGATGGAGAAGCGGGATATCATGCGGCGGCTGGAAGATCGGCTGGATGATGCTGAATTGCCGGCAGGGTTAATTTATGAGCTCGTCCGGTTCTACTTCGATCGCAACATCTACTCACGCTGCCTGCATTACCTCAACAAGCTTACTTCACAGCAGGAATCGCTGCAGTCGGAACTCTACCGGCTGGCTATTCTTATTGATGAAAAGAAAATTGAAGATGCTATTCCAAAACTTACGGAACTGCTCGATAAAGCGCCTTCAAATCCACATCTGTACAAGTTGGCCGGCGACATTCATTCGTTTGAAAATAACAGCGAAGAAGCGGAATCATTTTACGCGCTGGCACACCAGATCAACCCATTCAACTTTTCAGAAAATGAAAAGGAATTTTTTTTGAAGTAAGGTATCAGGTATCAGGTATCAGGTATCAGCAGAATGCTATAATTTGTTTAATCTTACAAGCCAAGGAAGAGGTAAGCATGGCATAAACCCCTGTTCTCAGTAATTGGATATGGCGGAATTTAACCACTTATTTATTGGAAGCTGAGTACTGAAAACTGACAGCTAAAACCTAAAAACACATCATTTCGAGTGTTTTAAGCAATCCTTTCAGATCTTCGGCCTTTTCTTGCTGCTCGGCTCTCCGGTAGCTTTGCATTAAATTGCCGATGCAGCGTGCCAGCATCTGGGGTTCATCTACTTCCTGGAAGTGAACCGGCTTGGGTTCAACCCCGTTCTGTTTCAAAAAATAATGACACTGATTGTAGGTAACTGTTTTGCCATGGTCAAAAGGATCGATCAGCAACTCTTCTTTATCCCCTTTGAACTTCAAGAGAAAATGAATGGGCATATTCACCCCGCAAAACGGCAAATCAAGCCGGCGCGCAATAAAGAGTACCACAAATGCCAGTGAAATCGGCAGCCCCCGGCGGCGATCAATCACCCGGTCCAGATAGGCGTTATCGGTATGATAATAATCGGTTGTACCACCTGAGAAACCAAGCTCTTGAAATATATAATTTAGCAGCAAGCGCATCTGCCTGGTCTGGTCGGGCTGGTAGCGAATTTCATCCCGAATCGTGTCTGCAAACCGGTCGAGTTTGCGCTTGTATTCAGTTACACGCAGCGTTGGGTTTTCAACCCGGGAAAGGATAAAAACAGCGTCTTCCAGCTTCGCCCTATTGGTAAGGCCGGTTTCCAGCACATCCATAAAGTCCTCTTCCATACTGCCAAAAGTAATGTGCCGGATGATGTCGTTAATCAGTGCGCGTTCTTCATCATCGCTGGCGCTGTTTTTCTGCTGGTCGAGCAGTGGCACAGCTTGTTCTCCCAGCTCAAAAAGACGGCGTTTTACAGCTCCTTGTACATATGGATCGGGATCTTCAAGTAATGAAACCAACGATTTTATTTCAGACGGTTCGGTCATTTGCGCTTTGCATTCATTTTAGTATTGAAGGGTACAACGGTTTTGTTGATAAAATCGTGCAGTAATATCGAAATTAAATTGCTCATTTGGCAACCAAAAATCATTTAGTAAATGCATTTGGAACCATTATATTTGTCTTTACTGAGTAACGATTTGAATTGTCAACGTAAATTAAATTCATGAATTTATCTGTCACGTCCGAAACCGGCTGGCTTAAAGGCGTTATTGTGCATACACCCGGCAACGAAGTATCGCTGGTAAATCCGGAACTGAAAGACGAGCTGCTTTTTGATGACATTATTTTTGAAGAGGATGCCAAACAGGAGCACATTGATATGCTGGAGATTTTTAAAGCCGCCATGCCTGCCGATGGCCGCATATTCCAGATAACCGATCTTTTTCTGGAATGCCTGCAAAACAGCGATGCCCATGAATATTTTGTTAAGCTGCTGATTGAAGCCCTGCCCGAAGATAATCTGCAGGTTATTGAATCAACCCTGCTTGATCTTCAACCTAAGGAGCTGCTGCAATTTGTGGTCGAAGGAGCTACACCGGCTATTCGCAACTTTGCGTTACATCCCAATCCTAACTTACTGTTTACACGAGACCTCGCTGCTGTGGTCGGCAACCAGCTGCTACTTTCGCGTCCCGCTAAAAAGGCACGCCTTCGCGAAGCGTTACTTATGGATATGTTGGTAATGTATCATCCCTTATTCAGCGATCTCAAAAAAAATCTTATCAAGACAAACAAACAAGATTCTATTGAAGGCGGAGATGTGCTGGTGGCATCAGATAAGCTGGCACTGATTGGCATGAGTGAACGTACTTCATTCAGCGCATTAATGACGGCAGCCAACAGCCTGTTGAACAACAACTTTGAACATGTGCTGGCTGTCGATATTCCAAAACAGCGATCGTCAATGCATCTTGATACAATTTTTACCTTTGCCAGCGAAGATGAATGTATCGCTTTCCCGCCGGCTATTATGGAGCGCACTGGCAATATTTCTGTGCTTTCAAAAGAAAATGGATCAATAATATCCCGACCAATGCCTTCGCTGCAGGCAACACTGAATGAATTGATGGAACGTGATATCACCTTTATAAAGTGCGGCGGCGAAATACGCACCAACCAGTTCCGGGAGCAGTGGACCGATGGTGCTAACGTTTTTGCCCTGGCGCCCGGTGTTATTGTGGGCTATGAACGCAATACCAATACCTTCCGCGCTCTTAAAGAGCATGGTTACAGTATCATCAACCAGTATGAATTTATCGAAGAGTACAAAGACAAAGAGTTTGACCCTTCTGGTAAAAAGCTGGCGATCAGCTTTTTAGGTCACGAGTTATGCCGGGGACGCGGCGGCGCCCGCTGTATGACGATGCCGATCCTTCGAGAATCCTGATTTTAGTTTTAAGCTGTTTTAAGTGTGATGCTTCTCACAGCATAGCGATGAAAATTTAAGAATCTATCTCCTTGAATAACAAAGAAGAAACAACACCGAGCTGGCATTCAACCGGGTCAAATTATTTTGAGTCAACGGACCAACCGTTGCCAAAGGCGCAACCCAATAACCCGGATGCAAAGACCATTCTGAAACACCTCGGGTTATTTCTGGTTACATTTGCATGTGTAGCGCTTGCCGGCGCCAGCTTTGTCGGGTTCACCCCCTCGCTTTTTCCTCTGGCGCTGCCCACAATGACGGATTTCTGGCGGGGCGCTCTTTTTGCCACTCTTCTTCTGGGTTTTTTAGGCGTTCATGAGTTTGGCCATTACTTTGCTTCGGTGTACCATAAAATAAGGGTTAGCCTACCCTATTTTATCCCGGTTCCGTTTGGAATCGGAACGCTTGGAGCCGTCATCAGCATCAGGCAAAAAATCAATGATTCGTACAAGATGTTTGATGTAGGCGTTGCCGGTCCGCTGGCGGGTTTTGTCGTTTCCATCGGCGTACTGCTCTTTGGGTTTGCGACCCTTCCCGACCCGAGCTATATCCTCAATTTCGAGGGACATGAAGCCGTAAAAGATTTTGTGCAGGCAAACGGCATATTTCCGGATCAACCTCTTGGTGACGCACCCAAAGGCAGTACCATGATTATCGGCAATACGCTATTGTACAGTTTTTTGGCCCAATTTTTCCAGAACGTGCCGCCCATGTGGGAGATGTATCACTATCCATTTTTATTTGCCGGCTGGCTTGGACTCTTTTTTACGGCGCTGAACCTTACCCCGGTCGGCCAGCTCGACGGCGGACACATTTTATATTCCCTCATCGGCTACAAAAAACACAGGGTGGTAGCGCGTATCTTCTTCGGCATTTTAATCACGCTGGCCGGCATACAGGCCATCCCTTCCATCCATATTGGATTGGGCGAATGGGATACCGCCAGCGGTTCGCTGAGCCTACTTATTTGGGCCGGCGTCTTATTCTTCCTGCTTCGCCGTGCATTTAACAATGATCATAAATGGATAGCCCCGGTACTCATTAGCTCACTGGCCATAGCCATCGGTTATCTTTATGTAATCGTCGGCAGTATCGAAACACCAGGTTCGCTCATCTGGGTGGTGTGGTCATTTTTTATCGCCTACGCGGTTGGTGTAGAACATCCCCCGGTGCGGTATGAGCGCCCGCTTGACCCCACACGCAAAACGCTGGGCTGGACCAGTATGGTAATATTCCTGCTCTGCATCAGCCCCAACCCGATATATTTAATCTAACAATCTTTTCCGTATCTTAAGGCTCATAAAAATTTAATTTGTTCAATACTATCCATGCGTTACCTATTACTTTCATTCATTCTGTTTTTCGCCGCTTGTTCCAATGATGCACCGCAAGACCTTCCCAAACAGGTTGATCAGCTCATTGCTGAAGACAACTATGAGCAGGCCCTTGATTTGCTGGAAGATGCCGAACCCGGCGACACCGATGCAAACCTTGATACCCTCAAAGAGAAGGTGCACCTCAATTACGGCATTTTCCTGGAATACCGGGGGGGAGAAGATACCGGCATGCGGGCACGGATGACCGGCGCGCTCCGCCAGTATATTGAAGTGCTTAAGATCAACCCGGATAATCAAAAAGCTATTTCGGAAGTGGAGCAGATTATGGGCATTTACAGCACCATGCCCGATAAGTCGCCCGGTGAAGATATAATGAACGATCTGCGGGAGTTGGGATTTAATTATTAGGAATAAACGGCACATGTCAAACATGAAACGTTAATTTGTCGTTTCACTTCTAAAGTCTGCCGTTTGTATGATTCTCAACTCATGAACTCTTATTTTTAATATTTAATAGACTTCCAGAATAACCACTGCCATCATGGCTACCTCAACCCCAACCATAAAAAACCGGAAGGCGCGGCACGAGTATCACATTGAAGATACCTTTGAGGCCGGCATGGTGCTCAAGGGTACTGAAGTGAAATCGCTGCGCAACGGGAATGCCAGCATTGCGGAGTCCTTTGCCTATATCCAGGATGGCGAAGTGTGGCTGCAGAATATGTACATCAAACCGTATAAGATGGGGTCCTATGCCAATCACGATGAGCGGCGGCAGCGAAAACTATTGCTTAAAAAACGTGAAATTGCCGAACTCGATAAAGCCGTAAGCCGCAAGGGATATACATTAGTCCCGCTTAAAATCTATTTTAAGAAAGGGTATGCCAAGCTTTTGTTGGGCATTGCCGAAGGAAAACAGAAACACGATAAGCGCGAAGACATCAAAGAAAAAGATATTAAGCGTGAACTCAATCGCAAGGTAAAAGGCAGCTATAAGGTAAACCTGTAACGTATCTTTATCTTGTTAATGTAAGTGAAGC
>JAFGWN010000168.1 GCA_016937115.1 Balneolaceae bacterium
CCTGAAAAGTGCAGCCATATGCCCAACAGACTGCCCAACGCAATAGCTGCCATCACCCAACGAAGTACAATAAGCGACACGCGACCCGGGGAAAACCACGTCCATGCGACACATACCGAACCTATCGCTGAGAGAATAAATGGTATCCACTGGAGGGTCTCCTGGGTATGCTCAACAAGAACCAGTTCCACGACCGTCCCTACAAAAATACAGGCAGTCACCGCCAGTAAAAACCGGCGGAGCTGCCGCTCAATTGATAAAGCAACCATTGGTTACTCTGTTTTGAGGTATGCTTCCGCTGTTGCTAACTCCTCCTCACTGACATGTTCACTCAGTGCATCAAGGAAAGACTGATTTGATTCGTAAGGGCGATTGGTGATCAGTTCTGTGGCTTCCTCTTTATCCAGCCCCGGGATTTGCAGCAGCGATGCCGCATCACTGTCGTTCCGGTGGATAGGCACATATATGAATTTTTCGTATTCCGCTACCTGGTCTTTATCAACATATTTGCCGATCTCCCGCCGGAACTGCTGTATGCTGGTGTACGGGCGGTATTCCTCAAACTCATGCACCATCCGGTCACCAACATTAGGGATGCTGCGAAATGCCTCACCAGTGGCCGTGTTTATGTTCAGCTTGGCGTCGGCTGTAGCATTACGACTCATATTTTCGTCGCTTCCTGCCGACTCATTCCCAGTCATGTTTTGGCTAGTCTGCATCTGGTCGGTCTCCTGCGTTTCGGTCTCTTCTTGGGAATTACCGCCGCACGCGGCAACCAACGTTACCGTCAATACGAGTGCAATCACGTTCAAACTTCTTTTTAACAGGTTATTCATAATAATAAAGAATTCGTTTAATAATTAAATGATACGTTAAACTAATGCAAAATATAAGGTTTATCTGTAAATGATAAATAGATATAAATGTTTCACGTCATCCCAAAAGAACAGCATAGTAAAAACAGTTTACATCAAAAATAGTTATTTCGAACAAACTTGAAAACCCTCTGGTTTAAAGAGTATTAGTAAATCCGTCGACTTTGGTCCCTCGCCTGCGGCGCTCAATCTAACAGCGTTAAAACCTGTTGCCACGCTCCCTGTAACGGCTTTCATTGAGCCTATCAATGCTGCTTATAGAAAATCTCGTTCAATATTAACACTTAAATAATTTAGGCTGGCCGGGATAGTCCGTATCTTCGGTGATTCAACTTTCAACATAATTCCAAATCAAAAGAGGAGGAAAACAACCATATATTTATGAAGCACTATTTGCAATTTGTGCTTAAAGAACGACGCTTGCTATCGTTCGGTCTCACATTCACATTCTTTTCAAGTTTCGGGCAAACCTTTTTAATATCGCTATTTGTCCCCTACTTTCTCACAAATTTTAATCTCTCAAACGCAGCATTCGGTTCGCTCTATTCGATGGCCACGCTTACCAGCGCCATCTCCCTGCCGTTTCTCGGCAAATGGATCGATCGCATTCCGCTGAAGAAATTCAGCCTGATGGTAGCCATGGCCCTGATGATGGCCGCCTTCACCGTGTCTGTCGCATGGCATGTGGCCATTCTTTTCATTGGCCTGTTAATGCTGCGTGTAGCCGGCCAGGGCCTTAGCGGGCATACCGCGCAAACGGCTATGGCTAAATTTTACCACTACGAGCGCGGGAAGGCGCTAAGTATAGCCAGCCTCGGTTTTCCATTCGGAGAAGCTATACTACCGCTTATTATCACCGCACTCATTCCGCTGATGGGTTGGCGCGGTGCCTGGGGCAGCATCTCGATTGCTGTTGGCGTGCTGCTTATTCCATTTGTCTACAAAATTCTTGGCGGTAAAATGGACGCCCACACAACGCCGGACCCCGAGGAAGCGGAAGCCAGCAATGATGCAGAGCATTACCAAATGGTATTGACGGATAAACGATTTTACCTGCTGCTCCCGACCGTACTGTTACCTGCATTCTGGGTAACCGGGCTATTCCTCTATCAGGTAAGCATCGCTGATCAGCTGGGCTGGTCGGCCGCTTTAATTGCGTCTGCATTTATAGGTCACGCTGCAGCTCGTACCCTCAGTTCACTGGTTATCGGTCCCGCTATCGACAGCTTTAGCGCGCGCAGCCTGTTTCCATACCACTTAGCTCCTATAGGCCTCGGTTTCCTAATGGCATACTTCCACCCGGGAAGCTGGTCCGCCTTTGCGTATATGTTCCTGATGGGGATCACGCTGGGAATGGCGGGCAACATTAAAACAGCGCTATGGACCGAAATGTACGGCGCAGAAGCCGTAGGAACAATACGGAGCATGTTTTCATCATTGAAAGTATTCGCCACCGCTATGAGTCCGTTTATCATGGGCTGGTTAATTGATAACGGTGTGCCCATGACTGACATTCTGCTTACGGCCATCACCACCGTTATTGTGGCAACGGGTCTTGCAAAACTTGCTTTCCGCAGTGATTTGTGGGAATAGTGGAGCGCATTAAATACTACAATTAGAAAAACCCCCGCATGTTGATATGCGGGGATTTATATATTGAGTGCGTTGCTTTTACATCACTTATAAATTTTCACCGAGGTCGCAACGAGCGAATACTCCTTTTGTGAACCGCTGATCAACTCCGGGTTATTGCCGGCATCTTCGGCATAATGTTTTGCATCTTCTTCCGAAATAGTTTTCACACTAAACGTGCCGTTTATCTGTACTTTTGAACCTGCAGTATTAGTGGGAATGAAAAAATTATAATCCTTGAAACTTATACGCGCTTGTTGTTCTCTATCGTCGCTTTCCAGCATGAAGAAACAACCTTTTTTCTGACACACCTGGGTGATGGTGCCTTCGGTTGCAATGGTCTTGCCATCGTACTCGCCTGATTGAGCAATAAGACTGACCATTGCTACTGTTCGCATATCCCTATCAAACCGGGAACCGAACACACGGTATTCATCGGTCTGCTCCACCGGGTCCGATAACTGTACATAATCCTGATTCGCATTTTGTGCATGTAAGGAACCTGCTAAACAGATAACTGCAAAAAATAGACAAACGAAATATTTCATTTTGATTATTTTTTATAGGATTTAGCTGATATTAAGGAAATTTACAAACATAGTCGTTACTTTTTCTGATATTAGTGTTAAAACTGATCCATTAACTGTAAGATCTATGAGCTACAACCAAGAGCTTGAAGATAGAATTGACCATCATTAC
>JAFGWN010000169.1 GCA_016937115.1 Balneolaceae bacterium
CTAATATTTAAGAACTTAATTATTCCCACGTCTGCTTTTCCGGCTTCCGCCTCGTTTGCTTTTCTTTCCTTTATTTTTTCGGCTTCGTGATCTTTCTACTTTTTCTTTGCTTCGTCGGCTTCGCTGCCGTTTCACTTTACTTCCCCTCCTCCTGCTTTGTTTAACCTTTTGGCCGCGACTGCGCGGGTGCACCGTCGACCGTTTTATTTGCTTTGATTTTTCAATCCGTCTGCCTCTTTTGGGTTTGGATTCATAGGTCCGCCGAGATTGTGATTTAACCCTGCCCGAATTTGATCTGCTTCGTACCGATTGCGAGCGTCCGCGGGTGCCTTTTACACGCTGAATAGCCCGGCTTCGATTGAGCCGCTGGGGACCATTCCCGCGATTTCGGTACGAGCGGTTATCTTTTCGATACCTGTTCTGGGTGTATCGTGATCGTTTTTTAAGTCGCTTTATACGGTTTTTATAGTACTTCTTAAAACGATGCTTATAACGCTTGCTGTGCGCGTAGCCCCGATAACGTTTTACATGGGGGTGTGCACGGCGTGCCCAGTGGCGCGGCAGCCGGTATTCCGGTGCCTGAATGAATGTAAAGCTTAGTTCATTGAGCCATATCTGTACCGAATAATAGGGTGAATAATAGTCATCATAACGGAACGGGCGGTAGGAAAGTCGGTTATATCCTTTTAGGCGAATGAGCAGGGCACGGTCGCGCAGGCCGTCGCGATAGCCGGCCTCGTAGGCATTGATATTGTGGACCAGCTCATAGAACCGGTAATCAGAGTAGTAGAGATCATTTACACCGTCCATATAGCCTTTAATATAGGCCGACTCATACGGATCCTGATATCCATAGCCGCGGTCATTACCAATCTCTAACCGGAAATTGATAAACGGCCGAAATGACTGGTAGTTGAATGAAGCGCTGAATGACTGCGCATTAGTTGTCTGGCTGATGAAGCCAACCAGCAGGAGTGGAAGCAGTATCTTTTTAATCATAGCAAATGGGTTTTCTTGGGATTCACTATGAAGTAACGGATAAACTGCCGGCGTATTTATAGCATATTCATGTATCGCATGATGATGTGAACAGAACCGATGTTTACCCAAAACGGTCCTTTAACGATTGTTGCAGGTACATACTGTTCGGGTTTATAATATCCATCGTATTTTTAAAGGGAGAAGGCTTTATTGTGCTATTATAAGCCAGAGGCGATCTCCGCGGCTGTTGGTACTGTATTGCTCCGTTTCTTCGATGATTTCAAACCCAGTTTTGGCCAAATCTGCTTTCACATAATTCATGGAAATATCGTGGCTGCGGGCTTGTTTGTCGCGGGATGCATCCACCAGGTCATCATCAATCGGTTCGGCGATCACAAGACGACCACCCGGTTTTAGCGCTTTCTTGATGTGGTTAAGCATACGTATGGGTTCTTCAAACTCGTGGTAGGTATTGCGGATGAGAATGGCATCGAACATAGCCGTCGGTAGCATAGGATTGCCAGGCACGCTGTACACGGGAGTAACATTCGTAAGCCCGCGTTCATTGATATTGTCATGAAGATCTTCGAGCGCGTCGCGATCAATATCTACGGCAAATACATGACCGTTTTCGCCTACGAGGGACGCCATTCGAATGGTGAAGAACCCTTCACGGCTGCCGATATCGGCGACCCATGTAGCTTTTTCTAAATTCAGCGCTTCAAAAAGGCGGTCGATATTCGCACTGCGGTTTTGGCTACAGGCGGGTAATACGCCCACCAAAATAAGCAGCAAAGCGGAGATGCATTTGCGGTTAAAACGGCAGCTCGTCATCCACGTCATAGATTTCCTCGCTTGGTTTGGGCGGGCCGCTGCTTTCTGTTTGGCTTTGCCCGGGCCGTTCAATTTTCCAGGCCTTCACATCGGTGTACCAGTTGCCCTTATATTCACGGCTCTGTATGTCAATATTGGCAATAATCTCTTCCCCTTCCTGCACATCGGCTTTGTCGATGTTATCGCCCCATTGGGTGATGCAGACTTTTCGCGGATATTTTCCGGGAATTTCCAGGATGAAGTCGCGCTTGCGCCACGGTCCGTTTTTACCTTCGCCCGACTGCTCTTCCAGAATTTGCTTGACGTTGCCTCGTAGTTGTAAATCCATATAAATGTTGATCGCTTAAATTACTGATGTGAATAAGAAGCAAAGAATACACACCATTGCGATGTATATCAACCAAAATAACGTGTGATATCCGCTTAATTTCCCAACCCTAACTTTTTTTAGTTTGGATTGGTTTTAAAAAGCCAAAAGGTACGCTCTTATTTAGCCCGTTAGTTTTTCATATTTGAAGGACTTATTTTAGGGTAATCAGCCATCGTATAGGAAACATCTGCATTTTCGACAATTTTGGTAACCTTCATGTTTGTTTTTTTACCCGTTTCATGATCTGTACTGGTCATTTCCATCAACATACCCTGGGGATAATGGGCTGGGATAACTCCTTTAATCTGCTTGGTATTGGTGTTTGCTTTAAACAGGCTTGCCATGCCAAAGGTGTTCTCACGGGTTACCCATACCTCGGTGGTGTTATGATCGTTTTGCATGCGATAGCCATCACTATTGTAGCCAGCTATAATTTTTGTCCCGATCTTTTCGTAGCCTTGCCTCTCTTCTGTTTCATCCCAGTTTACATCTTGTTCATTAGACTCATTCGTGGTTTGTGGCTTTAAATCAATGCCTTGTGCCCAATCATATGCAAAAGAGAATTTGCCTTCCTTACTATCCATCAACATAATCATGGCTTCATTGGAAAAATCATAGATTATGAATAAATCCTGCCCGTTTTGCTGCATCTGTCCGCCCCGAATTTTTGTCCCGGTATAGGAGGCCCCTTCTTTAAAATGCATATCCATATACATTGGTTCCTCTGACGACCCGTTGGCGTTGGTTGCGGATATTTCCATTGTGGTAACGATATCAAAGCTGTAGCTGTCTTGGGTGGTTACATCACTATTAAAAGCAAATGGCATATTAATACCATTGCCACCGTCACTTTCGGGCATCTCACCGAATACGGCATCCCAGGAATTTTCCACCATTTGATCGGCGGTTTTCTGCAATTCCTCGTCAATTTTTTGTTCAACTTTATTTTCAACAGCTTGCTGGGCCTTTTTCTTTAATCTTTTAAAAATTTGAGCTTCGGCACTGGCTGCAAAGGAGGTTACTAAAAAAACGATTGTTAAGAGTTGAGCTATATATTTCATAATTGGTGTCCCTCTTTCTTTATTTTTGGTATAGTAATCAGTCCTAATACGTTAGTGAAAAAAAGTGTAAAAAGCCGAACTACGGCTTAAAAAATCTAATTTGAAAAGTAGTTGTTCTACAACAGGATTTATTACTATAAACCATATGTTACACTATGTTAACTGAATAGGTAAAATTTTAAAATGAATACTCATAAGCAGCTTCTGATTATTGGCACTGTTTGGCCGGAGCCTGCTTCATCTGCTGCCGGCCGGCGTATGATGCAGCTTATTGCATTATTCCAGGATGAAGGCTGGAACGTTACCTTTGCTTCAACGGCTGCTAAAACAAAGCATATGGCCGATCTGGATGAACTAAATATCCGGGTAGTACCGGTGCAGATGAACAGTGTCACATTTGATAGTTTTATTTCCAACCTTCAGCCCGATGTCGTGATGTTCGACCGTTTTATTGTTGAAGAGCAATTTGGATGGCGGGTAGCAGAACAGTGTCCGCAGGCGCTGCGCCTTCTCGATACAGAAGATCTACACTGCGTGCGGCGAAGCAGGGAAGAGGCGTTCAAGCATAACAGGAAATTTCACCCCGATGATCTGCTTAAGAGTGAATCGGCTAAACGCGAAATTGCCAGCATTTTTCGCTGCGACCTTAGCCTGATCATTTCGGAATACGAGATGGAACTGCTTCAAGGGTTTTTTGGTATTGATTCATCTTTGTTGCACTATCTCCCGTTTATGGTTGATCCGATTGAGGAAGAGGATATGCGACGGTGGCCAGAATTTAACGAGCGCAGCCACTTTATGACGATCGGCAATTTTCGCCATGCCCCAAATATGGATGCGGTTCACTATTTGCGCGAAAAAGTCTGGCCGATTATAAGTCAAAAAATGCCCGAAGCCGAACTCTATGTTTACGGTGCCTATCCATCGAAACAGGCAAGAGATTTACATCAACCAAGTAAAAGGTTTTACATCAGCGGACGTGCAAAAAGTGCGCACGAGGTAATGCAGAACGCACGCATATGTCTTGCACCATTGCGATTTGGAGCCGGGCTCAAGGGCAAGTTAGTAGAGGCCATGCAGTGTGGAACACCCAGTATTACGACATCGACTGGTGCGGAAGGCATCGCCGGAGGTTTCGAATGGCCTGGCATCTTAACAGATCAACCTGAAAAGTTTGCAGAAGCAGCAGTGAAGCTTTATACAGATAAATCATCCTGGGAAGCAGCACAGCAATGTGGAGTTGAAATAATAAATAAACGTTTTGCGGATCCGCATTTAGGTTTTGGTTTTATGGAGAAAATTAATTTTCTCATGGCAAATATTGATCAGCACCGGAAAACTAATTTCACGGGTGCTATGTTGATGCATCACACTGCGGCCAGTACCAAATACATGGCCAAGTGGATTGAAGAGAAGAATGAATAGTTTAATGTATGGTTTTAATATTTGTTGCGGTGTTGTTAGGTGTGGCCGGGTTAGTATGGCTTTGGAAGATTGCTGTTTCCGGGTCTGCTGATTCACTGCAAGAAGGAGGGAGCAGTAAAACGCGGAGTCTTATGTTGTTATTTTTTTAGTTATCACTGTACTGGGGATCGCCTTTTATATGGTTATGCATGTAGTTTGATCTATTGTGGATTTTCAACCTTTTCCAACACAGGCAGCAGCATTTGAGGGGTACTTTCGTTGCCCAACCGATCGACAATACTGATTATAGCA
>JAFGWN010000170.1 GCA_016937115.1 Balneolaceae bacterium
ATGATTTTCGCCGAAGTCGTCGGCATAATCCAGCACAAAATTCGGGTTTATCAGAATAGACCGGTAATTATCATTATTGGTGTTACGATCTGTTCCCGAAATATTAGCGGGTTGTTCAGCTGTGCCACTGGCATAATACGGTACCTGTTCCCTCTTAAAAAGGGACTCGTTAGAGTTTACAATAGCCGAAAAGTTAGCGCGGGCCTGTAAGCTTTCTGTAATATCATAACCTACTTGCAAAACGCCAGTGTACACGTCATTGATCGATTCATTGTAACCGCCCTGTTCGAGCTCACCCAATGGATTAAACTCTGATAACACATCATTCAGTAGATAATTGCCATTTTCCGCCTGCATTCGGTAGTTATAGTATGGAGGCGTTCGTTTGGCATCAGCAATGAGAAAGGTCGTGGAAGCGGCATGATTTTTAATATCCGACCGTTGCAGTGAGAGGCGGCTATCGACGCTAAACTTCCCATATTCCGTGTTTACATTGATTCGAAAGTTATAACGCTTCAATCCGTAATCACCCACGAAGTTATTTCCTTGGTCAAAATAGCGGCCCGAAACCCGGTAGGTCGTGTGATCACTCCCGCCCGCAATAGCCAGGTTATAATCCTGCTGTACGGCTTCCTCGAATATGGAATCCATGAACCACTCTATGTCGCCTTCTTCCTTAAGCGTTCTGATTTCTTCAGGGGTATAAATCGGGGAATTCCCGGCATTTACCAGTGCCTGGTTTCGCAAGATGGCGTTTTGGTACCCTTTAACCGGTTCATACAAAATATTGGGCGAATTGACTCCAACCTGACTGCTGAATGTTACCGTAGGATCGCTGTTTTTGGTGCCACTTTTCGTGGTTACTAAGATTACGCCATTTGCAGCCCGGGATCCATAAATAGCGGCACTTCCTGCATCTTTCAATACTGATATGGTCTTAATATTATTCGGGTTTAAGTCCGATAAACTACCGCCTACAACACCATCCACTACAACGAGCGGATCGTTGTTATTCATGGTACTGATACCCCGAACATTAATATTAAACCCGGCCCCTGGTTCTCCACTCGGCTGTTGGATAGTCAGGTTCGGCGCTGCACCCTGCAGGGCCTCGGCCGGATCGGCTACCGGCTGGTTCTCAATGGTACTTGATTGCACCTGACTAACGGAACCGGTTACATCTTCTGCGCGTTGTGTACCGTAACCCACAACAACCAGCTCCTCTCCCTGGAGGGTAGCGGGAACCAACTGAATATCAATCGTTGTGCGTCCGTTAATTGGAATACGTTGCGTTTCATATCCCACAAATGATGCTACCAGTGTGTCCTGTAAGGAAGGGACTGTAAGCTCATACTCACCATTTCCGCCTGTAGAAGTACCGATGGTTGTTCCCTGCACCAAGATATTTACGCCGGGCACTGTTTCACCAGTCTCTGCGTCCGTCACCGTCCCACTGATTACTTCCTGTACCGGTACTTTGCTTGCAGCACTATTGGCCAAATAAATGCCATATGATTTTGCATTCAACCTTTTAACCTCCAGGCTTTGATTTTCGAGTACCATAGCAAGTGCCCGGTCCAAGTCTTTCGGCAAAAATTTATCTTTTGCCAATCGCTTGCCTTCAACTGTATCTGTTCGATACACAAAGACAATCCCAAACTGACCTTCGATTCGTTCCAGCGCTTGCTTTAGCGTTGTCCCTTTATCAATACGCAGCGTATGCGAATCCACCGAGGATTGATAAAGCGAACCAATCGACCCATTCTGGGCAAAGCTTATGTTTCCTAATAGACATAGCCCAACAGCTATTAGAAGCGTGTTGTACCAAGAACCTTTAAAGCATTTCATAATCGTACCTTATTTTCATTTGTGACTATTTCTGTTCCTGTTTCTGTTACTTACCGAGATATACCGTTTGATTATCCGCCGATTGCGAAACCGGAAACTTTGCAACCTCGGAGATGGATCGGACCAACTCCTCCAGCGAATTAAAATAGATTGCTCCATCGAGTGTAATATCCGACAACTGGGGATCCACAACTTTTACGGTTACATCGAATCGTTCTTCCACAAATTGAGCGAATTCATCCACACTTGTCTTGTCGAACTCCAAATATCCGGTCGCCCAAGCGGTGTAAAAGGTGGTATTCACCAATTCACGGCTCAGAATATCAGATCTATTAAAGGTTACGACCTCACCCACCTTGGGCTCAAAGCTATATTTGTTGTTTGCTTTCTCAAGACTTTGCACCTGCACACGCCCTTGCTGTAAAAGCACCTTCGAGTGCTGATCTTCTACATTTACTAAGAACTTCGTGCCAATATCATGAATAATTCCATCCGGGGTGTGAACCAAAAATGATGTCGCAGCTGAACGTGCCCCGGATTCAAAGTATGCTTCGCCTTTTAGTGAAATTACCTCGATGATTCCTTTATGAAGGCGGTCAACACCATATTTCATAGAGGAGTTTCGGCGTAACACTATTTTAGATCCGTTCGTAAACCTTATCATTTTCTGCTCGTACGGCCCGGTTATGAGCGTTCTTTTATTGGCAAGCTCTTCAGGTTGACCCGCAACAAAACCTTCACTGCTATACCAATAAGCTCCAAGCCCCACAGAAAAGCTGAGTATTA
>JAFGWN010000171.1 GCA_016937115.1 Balneolaceae bacterium
AAAGACCCGTTTTAATTCCACATGTTGGCGCATCAGATTAAAACGGGTCCCCAAATTATAACGGGCCTGTAGGCCCATTAATCATTCCTAAATTATGAAAAAAACCATTACAAAGGCAATTCTATTTATGTCTGTAAGTACTTTTTGGACTATTATTGTAAGCTGTGTCTTTGCAACGACGCTTATCGCGGGAAGCCCCGGCTCTGCTCAAAGTGTCAGTGAGGTATTTATCACAGTTGAATATGAAAACCAATCCTTATCTGAGGTGTTTGACGACATAGAAGATAAAACCGAGTTTTCATTTTTATATCATAAAACCGTTATAGAGTCTGATTCGGCCAAAATAAATATAGCATCGACAAGAGCAAGTGTTGAGTGGATCTTGCAGCGTGTCTCTGGTCAAACCGGATTACGGTTTTACCAGACAAACCGTACCATAGCGGTAAAACGATTAGACTTAACCAGTAATCAGCCCATACAGACAGGGACGGTTACCGGTGTAGTAATGGATGCTGAGACAAATGATCGCTTACCCGGAACCAGTGTTTACCTTGCAGGGACAACCAAAGGAGCATCAACCAACAGCAATGGCGTTTTTACTATTGAAGATGTAGAAGCAGGAAATTATACCCTGGTGGCAAGCTTCGTAGGTTATCAACGAGCTGAACAAGAAATAACTGTTCGGGAAAACGAGACCACAACGGTTAATTTTGAGATGCAAATGGAGACCGGTGAACTAAGTGAGATGGTGGTGATTGGGTATGGTTCGGTATCGAAGGAGAAATTGACCGGCTCGGTATCAAAAGTAGAGGCTTCCGATATTGAAGACCTGGGACCGACTATCAATGTTGACCAGGTATTGCAGGGAAAGGTGGCCGGTGTTTATATAACCCAGGACTCAGGCCAGCCCGGCAGCGCTGCTAAAGTGCGCATTCGGGGAAGTACTTCTCTATTGGGGTCTAATCAACCGCTTTTTGTCATTGATGGTGTACCGATAAGTGCCGAAAGTAATATTCCTGATGATGGAACAAACTTTAATGGCGAACTGCTGCAGGAAGGGTTAAATACTCCACTCGGAAATATTAATCCTAATGATATCGAATCTATAAGTGTTTTGAAAGATGCTTCGGCCACAGCAATTTATGGCTCCCGGGCAGCTAATGGAGTCATTATTATCAATACCAAGAGAGGATCAGCCGATGGAGCTACCATCTTTAATGCCGCTTATTCGGTATCAACTCAGGAGGCTCGTACCACGGACGTCCTCAATGCCGAACAGTATAAAGAAATTTACACCGAAGCGGTTCAGAACAGTAATGTTTCAAACAATTTTACCGAAAGCGTTTTAGATGGAAGTTATTTTGGCGACGCCAACACAGATTGGCAGGAAGAAGTAAGCCGTAATAGTCCTTTAACCAATGATTTTGATTTTTCTGCCCGCGGAGGGGTGGAGACCGTTCGCTACTTTACGTCCATTGGGGTGCAAAATCAGACGGGTGTATTTGATAACGCTGGATTTGATCGATATACGGCCAGTCTGAACCTGGATGCAGACCTGACAGACCGGCTTTTACTTAGAACAGGCCTGAAGCTGTCGCGGTCCAATCAGAATTCGCCGGATAACGGTTTGCTGGATCGGGTATATGATTACCGTCCCGATGTACCGGTATTCAACGATGAGGGCGGATATTACGCATCCGATACCTATGCACTGGAAAACCCTGTTGCGTTGTCCCAAGCCAGTATTAAGAATAAGACGACCTATTTTGTAGGGTCGTTTTCCGGTGAATATGAGATCATGAAAGAACTGCTTTTTAAGTCGGCACTTTCATTGGAATATAATGAAGGTAATTTAACTGCTGTGTATCCCGGTGTGACATTCACAGGCGGCTGGTCGCGTTTTAGCGGACCGGGCGAAGGTTTTGCAAAACAGGGCAGTCGCACCTCCCTCAGTCATATTTGGGAAAACACCCTAACTTACCAGACGCAGTTCGGTTCTGCACACAATTTTACCGGTCTGTTGGGAGCCGAATTTGAAGGCAACCGAAAAGAACATATTACAGCTTCTGGTGAAGGATTTCCCAGGGATGAGATATTGACCAATTTATCGAGTGCTTCCGGCGAATTTCAGATAGCATCGAGTGCATCAGAAAGTGGGTTGGCATCTTATTTCTCCCGGCTGGACTATGATTATAACAACCGCTATCTGTTTACGGTAGCAGGACGGGTAGACGGCTCGTCTAAATTTGCTGAAAATAATCAGTGGGCATTTTTCCCATCGGTAGCCGGTGCTTGGCGCGTGTCTAATGAAGCGTTTATGAAAGATGTCAATTTTGTTAATGACCTGAAACTCCGGGCCAGTGCGGGCGTTACGGGCCAGCAAGATTTCGGTCCTTACCAGTGGCGTACCCTATATCAGGCGGGTCAATATGGCGGGGAGGCCGCAGTGGTGAAGAACCAGCTGGGCAACAGCGAACTGCAGTGGGAGGTAACCGAGCAGGTTGATGTAGGATTGGATTTCTCTCTTTTCAATAACCGCTTGAACGGGAGCCTCGTTTACTACCAGAAGAATACCGAAGACCTGCTCTACTTTTTCAAGACGCCCGGCAATACCGGATTTGGATCAGTAATTTCTAATCTGGGTGATACAGAAAACAGGGGCGTTGAGCTTGAATTAGATGGCGATATTATTCGCCGGGGTGACTTCGTCTGGAATCTGGGAATCAATATCAGCCATAACAAAAATAAGCTTGTTTCGCTGAATGATGACTTCCTGGATGTCGATCGCGGTGTGATCAACCCGCCTAACACCGGATCTGTGCTTAAAGTAGGCGAACCCCTTGGTTTGATGTACGGGTATGTCAGTGAAGGCGTGATTCAGACGCAGGCTGAGCTTGATGCACTTAACAGCAATGCGCCGGGCGGCGTATACCAGGATAGTGACACCGCTCCGGGAGATCTCAGGTTTAGAGATTTGAATGGGGACGGTCAAATCACCAGTGCTGATCAAACGATTATCGGTAATGCTCAGCCGAACTTTACCGGGGGCTTTACCAATACCTTTAATTACAAAAATATTAGCCTCAGAGCATTGTTTACGTTCTCGGTGGGCAACGATCTGCGTTGGGGTTATCAGGCAGCCGGTATAAACTTTGGTTCTACGTTTATGGCTGAGAATAAAGCAGCTGATGTGATGAATCGATGGACCGAAGAAAACCCGACCAATCAGCCGCGGGCTGTGTACCTGGATCCGAATAATAATGATCGCATATCCAGTTACTACGTTCATGACGCATCTTTTTTAAGGCTGAAAAATCTGAACCTCTCGTATCGTTTGCCAGCCGACGTTTGGCCGGGTGTCTTTAGAAATGCCCGAATATACGCTTCGGCCACCAACCTGTTGACGTTTACAGGTTATCCCGGGGCCGATCCCGAGACAAACAATCTCTATGATGATGATGTAAGCGCCGGGCTTGATAACAGCCGGTATCCCACACCGAAAGTCTACACCATAGGTGTGAATATCGGATTCTAACCAGGTCGTGACCTTCAACAGGTGCTCTGCTTAAAAACCACAAATTTATATTACGAAATTATGAAATATTCACTCTATTTACTTATTGCTCTTGCCGGTATTGTCATACTGTCATCTTGCGAGCTTACCGATGTAATCGATAACGATCCGCCGAATAACCTGGTGGATGATAATGTCGTGACCGATGCTGAATCATCCGAAGAACTCTTAAATGGTGCCTACTCTGTACTGCATGATCAGTTTTACTACATGTATACGGAAACAACGCCCGGCCTGCTTAGCGGATCAATAGCAAGGAATGGCTTCCTTGCTGATGCGGGAATAGCTGCAAATTCGGTACCAGTAGATGATCTTGATGTGGCCAATTACTGGCAGGCGTTTTACAAGCTTATTGATGCTTCTAATACAGTGATTGAACTGGTGGGTGAAATACCAGAATCAGAATTTTCGGGTACGCGGAAGCAAGAAATTATCGCCGAAGCTCGCTTTCTGCGGGCGATGGGTCATTTTGATGCTTTACGTTACTTTGGTCAGTATTACGATCTATCCAGCTCTTTAGGGGTTATTATCAGAACAGAGTCGGTAGATTTTACTACCAGGGACAAAGAACGGGGTTCGGTCCAGGAAGTTTATGATCAAATTAACAGCGACCTGGACTTCGCTATTCAAAATGCTCCCGACTTGACGGATCCCTACTACTCTTCCAAAACTGCGGCCAAAGCGCTTAAAGCACGCGTATTGCTTTTTATGGGTGCATACGAACAAGCTGCTTCATTGGCCGACGAAGTTATAACGGATAATACACGCAGCCTTGCACCTACCTACGAAGAAGTCTTCAGTGCGGGTTTTAACTCGGATGAGATGATTTTCATGCGGCATACCAATGAAGTAACGTTTGCTTCAGACCGCAAGCATTTTACGTATGGTTTCCAACATGCGGTTGCTGGTGAATGGCTGCGGGAAAAGCTGGAGGGTGATCCCCGACAGCCGGTTACCTATAACCCCGATCCCGAAAGCGAGTTCGCAATTTTAAAAGTTAACAAAGAATCGCTGTTCAGCCC
>JAFGWN010000172.1 GCA_016937115.1 Balneolaceae bacterium
ACCAACCCGTAATCGGTCATCGCTGTTGCAGCGGGCACTGGAATCGGTGGTTGTGCAAAGCTATAAGCCGATTGAAGTTATAGTGGTTGATGATGGTTCCACCGATGAGACCGCTGCAGTTGTTACTTCATTTCAAAAAAAGCTTGACTTGACATACATAAAAAATGAAGAAGGAAAGGGGGCCCCACAGGCTCGTAATATTGGTATTGAAGCAGCCAGTGGTGTTTTTGTGGCAGGGCTGGATGACGATGATGAATGGCATCCCGACCGGATTTTATCTTTGATTAATGCTTATGATGATTCATTTTCATGTATAAGTTCCAACGTCCGCTTTCGATATGCAGACGGTTCAGCTACTTGGCACAAACAGGAGGTGATCGATTTGAATACACTGCTTTATTCAAACCAGGTAGGCAATCAGGTTTTAGTGAAGCGGGAGCGGTTGTTGAACGTCGGTGGTTTTGATGAACAACTTCAGGCTGCTCAGGATTATGATTTATGGTTGCGGCTTTGTGATAAATATGGACCTGTCAAGAATGTAAAGAAGGTACTGCAAATTGTTCATACCGAGCATGAAACCCAGCGCATTTCAAATTCCATCACCCAGCTGAAAGGATACTTGGCTTTTTATAAGAAACACAAGCACCGGATGAATCGCTCGCAACGTAAATATCAGTTATATAATATTCGCCGCGCACAGGGTAAGCAATCAGGGCTGCTGGATATTATCGGCTGGGTACCGCCCGCCCGCTACGCCAAAGAGACGAAACGTTGGGTCATTGATCGTTTTTTCCGGTAATCCGTTACCGGTTCCAGGGCGGTACAATAGCATTCATGCGAGCATAGGCAATCGCCTGGCCGGCATGTTCACTGTAATGCGTAATAAGTTGCATCAGTACGGCCTGGCCATTTACCGTTTGTCCATACAGTTCCGTCGGTTCACTAAGTTTGGAATTCGGCATTTGCTGAATAGCCGATTTAACATGTTCAATGGATTGTTTCAGAACGGCAATTATGTCTTCTTTTTTGGTGATGGATTCCATGGTTTCAAGATTGACATCTTTTGGAGCTGGAATGCCGAGCGACGATTCAAGGTACAGAAAGTTATATCGTGCTATATGGGCATACACTTTCGCAACGGAATAAACATCTTCGCTTGGTTGCCAGGAATACGTGTCGGCCGGCATTGCTTCGGCCAGCGAGAGTATTCTTGAAGCATAGTTAAAGTGCCGGAGAAACTGCTGCTTGAAATTATTTGTTGATGCTTTAGTCTGGGCGGGGGCCGGAGTTACTGCCAGTGATAAAACAAGGAGGCAAATCAGAGAGGCAATTATGTTTTTCATAGTAGTGGTTTTAGATATTTAAGAATACGATTTGGCATAATGTCATCTTATATCAGGTAAACATTTGCAATGTATTAATTCAGAACAACTATCAACCAACATTGAGTGTTAGGTATTGAACCCGTATTTTGCTTAAAATAAGAGTAACTAAATTCACAAGATTATGAAAGAAGAAACACGAGGCGCATTAGAACGGAGAGTAAAAGAATTGGAAGAGGTAATTGCTCGAAAAGGAGTTGGGTCGGATTATGTGCAAAAAGCCCGGCGCGTGCAAAGAGACATAAATATTGCCCTCATGCTGGGAGCAGCTACAACCATTGTAGGTATTGCGGCGTGGGCTTTGCTGAGTTCAGGTGATGAATAAATCCGATCGACCATTTTACCTTCAAAAATCAACGGTCGCGGTAGGCGAATATAAATACACCTATTCCGATACAAAGTAGCAACACATGACCAATCCATGAAAAGAGATTGCCCCAGTAAACTGCGGCGGGTTCAAAGGTAAATGTGATCTGATGTTCACCCGTGGGGACTTGAATACCGCGAAGCACAAAATTGGTTTTATATATTTTAGCAGGCTCTCCGTTGATGGTAGCTTCCCACCCGGCGGGATACCAGATTTCGCTCAGCACCAAAAAGCCCGGGGTGCTGCGTTTGGCGGAGAGCGTAATTTGATTGGCTTCGTATGAAGTAACCTGCACGTGTGCTGCTGAATCGGGTTGAGTTGTAAGTTTATTTTCACTTTCTACAATAGCCCACTTGGCAGGGTTGAAAGATGAACTGTTCAGCGCATTAACAGCGTCTTGGGGTGATGATGCATTGGCAACTGAATCAACGAAAAAAGCTTTTGGGAGCACATCGGTGTTTTCCATCACCACTCGATTATTTTGGCTGTACACCTGCTGCATATTTGGGAAGGGTAGCGGCCGGTTGAACGTCACGTATTTCACATTCAGCATATCCAGCACCGGCATATTAATGGAACCTTGCTGCATCAGTACGGCGTCAATCAGATCTTGATAGTAACTGAGTTTAGCACCGCTATAGCCGCCGATGGTTGGATAAAAAGCAGACGGAACCGCATTATTGAATGGATTGTCGAGCAGTGGAAAAACGCGGTAGGGGTACGGTTTATCGGACTGCACATTTTCCTGGAGAAAAGTGTCAATCGGGCGTTTTCGCTGTGCCAGAATTTGTTCGGCATTATAATCATCCGACACCAAACTTTGCTCGCTGATATAGCGATTCCCCACACTCAGCATATCGTAGGCCGCAATGATGAGCAGTCCGGCAAGAAAGAATCCGACGCTTAGTTTTCGTTGGGTAAAAGCAACAATAAGTGCACTTGCCAGCACCACCAGAAGCAGGTAACGGAGTGAATCGCTTTGCGCCAGCTCTTTCCGGTCGGGTTTCATACGATTGTTGATGTATTGGCTTACACGCTGCTGTACCTGGGGATTTTGGGATGATACATTATTCTGTTGTGCTACTTGCTGTGCAAGCTGTTGACGCTCACCGGGCTTTTCGTACGATAGCAGTGAATCATTTGCCACAACAAACAGCAGCCCGATGCCTAATGCAATGCCAAGCGGCAGGTAGAGCGGTTGCAGCGATTTTTTCTTTGTTTTTGCGAATTTAATTAAGGTG
>JAFGWN010000173.1 GCA_016937115.1 Balneolaceae bacterium
AGCAGGAAGGCCTCAACGACGGCATGGTTTCGGTGGAAAGCGCCCAGTGGGGTGAACATATCAGCACCGGCTCGCTGTCCCACCTGGAGCAGATGAACCTGCGGGTTAAAAGTGAGCGTAAAAAACTATTTGAAGGTTTTTGGCTGGACGTGCTGAAAATGCTGGAAGAAAAAGGGCATTAGGGATTAGTTTCGAGCCTACGTTGAGCTTAAAACTGCAGGATCTTTTTTATTTCAACGTCCCAAACATCATTTTCTTTACGGAGTAAAGCTAAAACAGAAATATTTTCAATCTTGTAGTAATACCATACCTCTGCTTCGCCATTCCTAATCTTTAAAGAGCTTACTTCAATGTAATTTTCATTGGGAATGTTATTTATGCTATCGATAACAACTGGGATATCATCAATCGAGAGCTTCACGCTTTTATCCACGTATTTATTTTCCAACAAGTAGTATGGATTCCGGCTTTCTAAGTCTGAATGGAAATATCTTCTGACATCTTGGGCAAAGATAGCATCAGAAGTAATATGACAAGATTTAAATCCTTCAGTTTCTCGGGGATTTAATAAAGGTCGTATTAGACTCGACTTCTATAATTTCACTATTTCTTCTTTCATACCGGGCCGAGTATATTACGTTCTTGCTGAATAAAATTATTTCGGTGTTAATGTGATTATTTGTGGTTTCGTAAGCAATAAATTTTATTCCTTTCTCCGATCCAGCGGAATCTTGATCTACCACTTTAACCATTTTTCCTGAAATAATATCCGTGAACCCAATTTTGAGATAACTGTATGAACTGTAGATCACGTTAACGGTATCTCTGTCTTCAAAGAAAGTAGCAACCGACTGATCGGTAAATACTTTTTCCAAAACCAGCACCTGTTCATTTTTCTCTTGAGAACAAGCAATAAGTGGTATTAATAAGAAAAAAAGGGCGATATTTTTTTTCATCATTTATCCCTCTCCAAAACTATATCTGCATTCTCTCTCCAAACTGTTTGTCCGTAAACATCCTCCTCAAATAAGACACCGGACTCATCACTATTCCATGCGCCATCAGTCCACTCACTAAAATGAACTAACTCATGCAAAATTGTTACCCCAACCAAAAAAGAAAATGAATCTGCGAGTTTTGAGCCTGGTGTTGTATTTTCCAAGTCAGCAACTAAATCTAAATCAATATATAAAGAATTCTGATCATCTGACTTGAAAAGCCCATAGGTCTCAGCACTGCACGTACCACATGCGTTATCAAGTTGCTCAACTTTTAGAACAGGACCTTCACCATATTTTAGTTGATTTTTGACTTCCGCTGCACTCAGATCTCCATATTTTTCAATCGCATTTATTATCGTCTGATTATCTTTAATTCTTGGCAGCTTATTTTTTAAATACTCCGTCAACTTAGGGTACATAGATTCGTAGTTTGAACCCTCTGGGTATTTTACTTCCGGCGTATAGGTTACATAAATTTCGGAAGTATCATGTTCTCCATCACTTTCATCATAACCACCATTTCCACCGCAACCAGCAGGACACCCGCCCGAACCATCATTATCGCCACCATCGTCGTCACCAATGGTATCAGGCCAACTGCCACCAGATGGTCCTTCTTCTTGATCTGGTGGATTAGGATCACCGCCTGTGACAACTAATTCTTCACAATCATACCAATACGGTGTACCGTCTGGCAACACTACTCTTTCCTGACAATTCAAACCGTCATCAATTTTCGTACCGCCTGATATTGCTACTGACTGATTTTCAATAGATTCTAACGGTTTCTCAGCCTTACCATTTCTTTTCCCTATAAGATTTTCATTATTATACTTAAGCCAACGTATCATTAATTTTTTTGCCGCATTATAAGGTGGAATAAATCCAGCCAAAATTCGATGAATGCCATTATCTTTTACTTTTAGCCGATAACCGTAATAAGCTACCTTGCCGTTAGCCTCTTCTACCATATCCTCTGGGAAGTACAGAGGAATAGCCTGATAATCATACCGATTTTCATCTGTATTCCAGACCCCCACAACTGCAATGTATGGATCCTCGGGATTTTTGTCGGCATATTCACGAAGTAAATTATATGCTGGCGGGACCTTACTATCAGACTTTATCGAAGGATCACCCGATTTTTCTGGTAGGCTTGGCAGTACGTTAGAACCGTACGCGGGAATATTCAGCAGCGGTTCCGGCTCAGTATTTGTACTTGAAGGCGGGGTATCACAACTGCTTGTAATAAATAAGATTCCAACAATTACAAATAAAAAATACGCAAGAGGCTGATTACATAGAAACGGTTTGGTTTGGTTTGGTTTGGTTTGGTTTGGTTCATTTTTTTACCCCGCCAATAGATGATTTGATAATTGTTTTTTACATCTCTAAACAAATGCTCAAATTTGAGCCTTTCTAACTGGTCTGGCGGAACACCTTTAGTAAATGATGAATATCGAAATGTTTTTTTATTTGATCATTCGATATTCTGCGGTTCATACCTGCTTATCCATCAGACCGCAAACCCAGCGATCAAACGAAAGCTACAACTCCACATCTTCCACGTCTTTCATCAGGGAGTAGGCGGTCATATCGTACTGAATAGGTGTCAGAGAGGCGTAGCCTTTTTCCAGCACTTTTACGTCCACGTCTTCGGCTTCGTCGAGCACCTCCATCGTCCCCTTCATCCAGTAGTACGATTCATTGTGGGGATCGACGCGGCCTTCGAACTCTTCAACGTAGCGGCTGTTGGCCTGCCGCGCCCAGCGAATGCCCTGTAGCGGTCCCGCTGGAGCGTTTAAATTCAGCGTAACGCCCTTCGGAAGCCCATTTTCGAGCACATATTTGATGACGCGCCGGGCAGCTTCTTTGGCGCCCGAGAGGTCGGCGTCTTCATCATAATCGGTGCAGCTAAAAGCAATAGATGAGTAGCCCAAAATAGTACCTTCCGTAGCGGCGCTCACCGTACCCGAATACAGAATATTGATACCGGCATTACTGCCGTGATTAATGCCGCTCACCACAAGATCAGGCTTGCGATCCAGTAGCTGATCGTGGCCGAGCTTAACTGAATCGGCCGGGGTACCGGTTACGGCCTGGCCATTAAAGCGGCCGTCAATCTGGAACGAACGTGAACGCAGTGGCGTGCTCATGGTGATAGCATGCCCGACCGCGCTCTGCTGGCGGTCGGGGGCAATGATCTCAACCTGACCAAACTCGTCGGCGACATCGGCAAGCGCTAAAATTCCCGGTGAAAAAATGCCGTCGTCATTGCAAACGAGAATTAAGGGCTGCTCACTGCTCATACTTACCATTCATCACTTAAAATTAACTATACTGTTCGTCTTCATTGGGAAAATCACCGGATTTAATATCCGTAATGTATTGCTGAACGGCTTCGGTAATTGAGGTGCTTAGATCGGCATAGCGCCGCAAAAAACGAGGATTAAATTCTTTATTGAGTCCCAGCATATCGTGAATTACCAGTACCTGCCCATCGCACTGGTCGCCCGCCCCAATGCCAATTGTAGGAATAGAAATTGCTTCTGTAACCTTGGCGGCCAGCGGCGCCGGGATTTTTTCGAGCACGAGGGCAAAACAGCCGGCTTGCTCAAGCGCCCTGGCATCCTCAACAAGTGCTTTTGCTTCCTCTTCTTCACGAGCACGCACTTTATATGTGCCAAACTGGTAGATGCTTTGCGGGGTAAGCCCAAGGTGGCCCATCACGGGAATGCCGGCATTCACAATCTTTTTAACCGTTTTAACAACGGCTTTCCCGCCCTCCAGTTTTACACCGTGTGCACCGGCCTCTTTCATCATACGGCCGGCGCTGCGAAGCGCTTCTTTGGGGGTTACCTGGTAACTCATAAACGGTAGATCGCCAATCACCAATGCCTGGTCCACACCACGAACTACACAAGAGGTGTGGTAAATCATGTGGTCGAGCGTCATTGGCACGGTCGTTTCGTATCCGGCCATCACATTACCGGCCGAATCACCGACGAGGATAATATCAACCCCGGCCTGGTCAATAATCTGCGCCATAGTAAAATCGTAAGCGGTGAGCATACTGATCTTCTCACCCTGTCGCTTCATATCCACGACGGTCTGTGTAGTTACTTTAACAGGTCGGTTTGAAGACGATTGGGTACTCATTCATCCTCCTTGGGAACTATTGCGGCGGTAGCTTCCAGTTCACATACCACATTACCGTCCACGGTGGCTGTGCCCTCCATGGTGGTGAAGTTGCGGCGCTGGTTAGTTAACAGCACTTCCATACGCAACTGATCGCCGGGCACAACCGACTTCCGGAATTTTGCCTTATTAATATTGGTGAATACCACAAGGTTGTTTTCAACATCTTCCACATGACGTTCCATCAGCATAATACAACCGCTCTGGGCCATAGCTTCAACCTGCAATACGCCTGGCATTAACGGTTTTCCGGGAAAATGGCCGTTAAAATAATCTTCATTCCCGGAAACATTTTTGAGGGTCACAATGCGCTTATCCTCCAGTTCTAACACGCGGTCAACTAATAAAAACGGATAACGGTGAGGTAGTACTTTTTTGATTGCTTCAATTTCCATTACTGACATATCAATACAATTAATTCTTAATAAATGGGGTTAAATATACATTTTTTATTGTACGGTGCCCACATAAATATAGGCAATACCACCAGTGAGTTTTTTAAAAGAGCGTTTGGCAAAACAGTTGGCATGATCCATCAGTGCCAAGAAGTGATCACCAGCCGGAAATTTTGCACTTGATTTCGGCAGATAGGTGTATGCTTCACGGTTACCGCTCAGCCACCCCCCCACGGCCGGCATAATATGCTGGCTGTATAACTCATACGGATACTTCATCAACCCTTTAGGCTGACCAAATTCCAATACGGCTACGCGTCCGCCAGGTTTCACAACGCGGCCCATCTCTTTCAAGGCCTGCACGGGATCATCTACATTACGAATGCCAAAAGCAATGCTTGCAATGGTAAACGAATTATCGTCATATGGCAGATCCATTGCATCGGCTACCTCAAAATCGATTTCCAACCCGTTTTTTTGGGCTTTATCCGGCGCATGCTCAATCATCTCCTTGCAGAAATCGGTGCCCAGTACATATCCTTCCTCACCAACTGCATTCTTAAATTCAATAGCCAGGTCACCCGTTCCGGTAGCACAATCGAGTACACGGTCGCCTTTCTTTGCACCGCTCATCTGTACCGTTTTGGTTCGCCAGCCGTGATGCACCCCAAAGGACAAAATTGTATTCACCCGATCATAATCATCGGCTATGTCAGCAAACATGCGGCGTACTTTTTCACTCATTATTGAAATCGTTTATTTCTTACGTTGTCTAATTTTCCTGCAAATGTGCTATTCCGTTCAAAAAAACCGGTGTCATTTTATTGTCTTCCCTTAACTGCAGATGATACAGTGCCCCGTTTTGATGTTCAATGCGGTGCATTTGCGATAGCCCGTATCCCAGCCAGTGCGAAAGTATGATTCGAATCAACCGTCCATGAAGTACAAACAGCATATTTTGCCCCCGGTGTTTGTCCAGCAAAACATCGGTACGCAACAGCACACGTTTTAAAACTCCTTCAGGGCTCTCGCCTTGGTCGAGAGCAAACGAGGTATCACCATTTTTCCAGGTGTGATGCAGGTGGTCAAGATTGTCACGAATTTCACTAATATGCTTTCCTTCAATAATACCAAAATCCATCTCATCGAGTTCCGTATACGACTCGATTTTAAGATTTAACTCATCCGCAATGATTTCTGCTGTCTCGAGTGATCGTTTTAGGCTGCTGCTGAAAATATGATCAATATTTTTATCTTTCAGCGTATTACCAATAGCTTTAGCCTGCAGCTTGCCTGTTTCGTTCAATGATTTGTTGATACCCCGTCCCTGAATGCGGTTGGTCCGGTTATACTCGGTTTCTCCGTGACGTGCAATAAAAATATTGGTGTCCTGCACAATCAGCGCTTCCCTTTTTTGCGGTTCAATGCCAAATCTTTAAATCGTTCTTCCATTTTTTCGATATCAGAAGGCGCTCTATCCTCATACATTCCACGTTTTATAATCACCATTTTCAGTACCCGGTCATTCAATGTTAGCCCGTCTGACTTTCTCGATTCTTCAAGCTTTTCCCATGCTTTTCGCAGCAGGCCCAGCTTCATCAAAAAAAAGAACAATATACCTATTCCTGTTGCCGCATACTGCTGTTGGAAGCCTAAAACACTAAGAGCAAAAAATGCGATGACGAAAAGGAAACCATCGCTGTTTAAAAAACGCAAAAAATTACCTGCTCCACGTATGACAAACCCGCTTTTGTAATGATGCCAAAACCAGTGAAACCCCAGCACGATAGGTGCCGCAAGCCAGGGATTGATCACAAAAAGCAGTGCATATAAAATAATTAGCGACAAACTGCCGGGGCTCGCAACCCAGGCCTGAGCCTCTTTTATGAGCGCTTCCAGTGAAACGTTGTCGAGCAAACCAGGGGCGAAAGCTTCAATATGTTCGCTGGTGGTATGAAACCAGTCGCCCGTTTGGGTGACAATACCCATTTTGGTTTCAACAAAAAATTCTTTCGATTTTTTGAACTTGCCTCTTTGCATAAGCCTTAAAATAGGCTTCTTGCAGGTAAAAATCATAACCAGGAACTGACAATTATTAAGCTTGGGCAATTGTCCAAATAAAAATGGGTGATGCCCCTGCCTCGTTTAGCGTTTTAGCAAGCTCAAAGGAGGTCGCCCCGGTTGTAAAAACATCATCGACTATAATGAGCGTTTTACCTTTTATTCGATTAGGATGAGCCACAGAAAAAGCATTGCTCATATTATTGATGCGTTTCTGTAGTGAAAATCCGGTTTGGCTCTGGGTGTACTTGGTTCGGCGCACCGTATCAATTGAGCAGATGGGAATCGATAAAACATCTTTAATTCCTTTGGCAATGGAGAATGCCTGATTAAATCCTCGCTTTCTAAATTTCAAATAATGGAGTGGTACGGGAATTAAAAGCGATTCATGTTTCAATACATCTGGTTGCACAAGCGTATTGCTCTTTACACACCGTGCCAGTGCTTTACCCAGCTGGTGCCCGATGCCGGTCAGCCTTTCATATTTTAAATGATGCATCAGGTTTTGCAACAGCCCGCCTTTATCAAAATTCCACAGCGCATACTGCATTTGTACGGCTTCGGGGAGAATGACATCACTGGTACTGGCTGTATTTTCAGCGTTGGAATATTCAAATCGCTTTTCGAGACAGAAGGGACAAATATGATGGCCGTGCTGGAGCGCTTCCTGTCCACAACAAATACAGATATCGGGAAACACAATACCGATTATTCCCTGCTTAATGGTTGAAAAAAATGTCTTCAGCTCTTTCATAAAAATTAGTACCTATATGTATAAGACAGCCAAAGTTGTATTTCCTTACACTACAAAAAATTTTTCACGTCTCATTTATTTAATTAGATTTACAGTTTTGAGATTATTTATTGATATTTACGTGTATTCAAATGTGACCGTGAGCCATTTAATTTGTAGATCATAACCTGATGCCTTCACTTGGAAAAGATTTAGCCGCCATACGTAATAAAAAGGGTCTGAGTATCGCAGATGTACAGCAGATAACAAAAGTACCGCAACATACTCTTCGATCCATTGAAGATGATTCCATTTTCACCCAAATTGACCAGAATACAACCTATATTCGCAGTTATGTGCGTAGCTATGCTAAAGCCGTTGACGTTAGTGAGGACAATATTGTTCGAGCACTGAACCAGGTAGAAGCCGGCAATTATGATGGCAGCCTTGGAATAACAACCGAGGCTTCTGAAGAGACACCAGAGCAGGAAGCCAAAAATACAGATAAAGGAGATTCTACTGATCGCGATGATATGGTACACGATCATTCACCGGAGTTTCAGGAGAAAAAGAACAAGAAAAAAACTTCACCTGCTCCCAAGGCAAGCTCATCGTCCACATCGAGCACGCTTTCCTCAATCGACTGGGTTGATGTTGGTCTCAAAGCCAATCCGGCACAGAGACGGTCGCGCGTATGGTCCGGACTACTCATTATTGTACTGATTGTAGCAATACTTGCCGCTATCTTTCTGCTCTATAATTACTATAACAGCAATTCATCCAATGAGCCACCCGCCCGGGAACGTTCGGCTGCCATTCAACCCGAAACACCTTCCGATTCACTTCGGGAGTCGTTAATCACATCAGAAAATGAACCTGCAACAGCTGATACGATGCCGGTTGAGCAGGGGACGCTCGGTGATACGCTTGCAATCTCAATTTATGCGGCAAACGGTAAGTTAGAACCGATTCGAATTTATACCGACATCCTGGGCAAGCAAAACCCGTATTGGGTGCCCCAGGGAGATACCATCCGGTTCAACTTTGTAAATACCGTGCGTATACGGGCTGTTAACCAATACAACCGGTTACAGCTTTTATTTAACGGTCATGTCATTCAAAACTATTACCAGCAGTATTATAATGCTGAAACCGGCATGGTAGAACTGGATCGCTCGGTATTTGAAAATAATCCCCAGTGGAGAACTCCGGCCGCTGACACCAATTCCTAGTTCCCTGAACTTTTTTTATCGTAATCTTTTACTGTGCAACGCGTTTTACCATATGGATAAAGAAACTGCTCAAAAACGCATCAAAGAACTGCGTGATCTTCTGAAAAAAGCTAACAGGGCCTACTACCAGGATGCTCAACCTTTTTTATCCGACCAAAAGTTTGATGCATACTTAAAAGAGCTTGAAGAGCTCGAAGACCAATACAACCTGCACGATCCCGATTCACCCACCCGGCGCGTGGGCGGTGAGCCCAGCAGCAATTTTGAAACAGTAACACATCCCGTTCCCCTGTTAAGCCTCGACAACACCTATAACGAGGAAGAACTTGATGACTTTAACCGCCGTGTCCGTGAGCGCCTGGAGCATACCAACTTCACCTACATGACGGAACTTAAATTTGACGGTGCCTCTATCCGCTTGCGGTATGAACAGGGTGATCTTGTACTTGGCGCCACACGCGGTAATGGAAACCGCGGGGATGATATCACAAGAAATATCAAAACCATTCGCGATATCCCCTTAAAGCTCAGCGGAAATCCGCCGGATGTGCTGGAAGTACGCGGTGAGGCCTATATGGAGCGCGAAGCATTTGTTCGCATGAATGAGCATCGCCGGCAGCAGGGACTTTCGGTCTTTGCCAATCCCCGAAACTCTACCGCCGGATCGCTGAAAATGCAGGACCCGCGTGATGTAGCCCGCCGACCGATCCGTTTTTTTTGTTTCGATATGCTTCAGGAAAATAACACCGAGCTTACACAACTCAAGAAGATGGATCTGCTTAAAGAGTACGGGCTCCCGGTATGTGATCACTATGCTCATTGCGAATCTATCGAAGAGGTGCATAATAAAATTGAAAAATGGAAAGACTTGCGCCATCAGCTCCCGTATGAAACCGACGGTGTGGTTATTAAGGTAAATGAAGACCGCTATCGCGAAACGCTGGGCAACACATCCAAGGCGCCAAGGTGGGCTATCTCATACAAGTTTGAAGCGGAACAAGCCACAACTACTATTCAGTCCATCACCCTGCAAGTTGGGCGGCTGGGAAAAATAACACCGGTTGCCGAACTCGAACCTGTAGAACTGGCTGGTACCACGGTTAAACGGGCTTCGCTGCACAACGAAGATGAAATTCACCGAAAAGATATCCGCGAAGGCGATCAGGTGGTGATCGAAAAAGCGGGTGAAATAATCCCACAGGTGCTCCAGGTTGTAAATCCTGATCGAGAAAATCGACCCAACCCCTTTAAAATGCCCGATTCCTGCCCCGCTTGTGGTGAAGAGCTGGTTAAGCTGGATGACGAAGTTGCCTGGCGATGCGTTAACCATGAGTGTCCGCCGCAGATACGCAACCGGATAGAGCATTTTGCATCGCGCGATGCCATGGACATTGAAGGACTCGGCGAAGCCGTAGTTGACCAACTGGTCACAGAGGGTTTGATACAAAATTACGCTGATCTGTATGATCTGCGGGAAGACGATTTAACGCCGCTTGAACGGATGGCCGAAAAGAGCGCACAAAACCTGCTTAATGCCATTGAAAAAAGTAAAGAGCAGCCGCTCGACCGTGTAATTCACGGGCTGGGAATACGATTTGTGGGTAAGACCGTTGCCCGGGATTTGGCTTCGGGATTTGGTACAATGGAAGCATTGCAACAGGCAAACGAGGAAGATATCGCTGCTATTGATGCAGTAGGGCCTAAAATTGCTGAATCTGTCGTTGCATTTTTCAAGAGTGCGCATAACAGAAATATTATCGAACGACTGCGAGCGCATAATCTAACTTTCAAGATGGAGCAGAAAAAACAGATTTCGCAAGTGTTTGATGGCAAAACGTTTGTCCTTACCGGCAGCCTGCCTTCCTATACGCGTAAGAAAGCAACCGAAATCATTGAGCAGCACGGAGGTAAAACAACTTCATCCGTAAGCAGTAACACCGATGTTGTACTGGCCGGAGAAAATGCGGGAAGCAAGCTGGATAAAGCAAAAAAACTTGATATTACTATCTGGAACGAAAAAAGATTCAAGTCGCAGCTTAATTTATCATAAGACGATAAAATACATTGTAATCAAGTCGTTGCCGTTAAATTATAATTAGCTGTCCATTTAATTTCGTATAATCATTCCTATATTAGCGGATGTTACTTTAGGTACAGTACTACATACAGGTTCAAAAACGCATGTATTAATAATTGCCTTCTATTTTTATGAGTTTTCTTGAAAAATTAGGATTGGGGCCCAAAAAACACTCTTCGGCACCGGTTATCGGAGAGAAGAAGAAAAAGCAGGAAGCAGCTTCTTCATTTCAGAATAATATGTATATCCGTGTGCTCATTATTCTGGGCTTTTTGGTCGTACTGTTTTTATCCATTCCACAACCCTCATTCGAAGATAAAGTGGGTTATAGCATCGGAGAACCGTGGAAAGCTGAAGACCTTACAGCCCCGTTCACTTTTGCAATTCAGAAAAGTGACGAAGAGATTGAACAGGAAAAAGAGACTATACGACAAAGTACACCCCCGATATTTCATCGCGAACAGAACACTCTCATTGCTACAGAAAGCAAGTTGGATTCCCTCTTTGACCGAATGCAGCCCGTTTTAGAAGCCTACCATCAGTGGCAGCAAGGCGCACAAAGCCAGTCGGCCGGTACAAAAGACAGCCTTAATTTTATCCGGAAGAAGAATAATGCTAATATAAATTTATCTGATTCGGCATGGAATGCTCTTCTGCGCAACTATCGCCTTACCGAAGTCCGTGGGCAGCGGGCCAATACCAAAACAGCTCCGCCGGCACAGTTTATTGGTCCCCACCTGAGAAATAACCTCGGGAACATCATCAATGATATTCTTCAGGATGGCGTTATAAACCGACCGAAAGATGACCTCGAAAACAGTGAAATAACGGTTCGCGACCTTCAAAAAAGAACAGAGCAGACCTTTAATACAGCTAATGTTCGAGACATTCCGCAAGCCAGCCAGTATGCCCGGTATCGACTTTCTCAGCTTTATCATGAAGATATTTTAGATCCTGCTATCGAAATATTCAACCAGGTTATTACGCCCAATTTAATCTACAGCGCCGATAAAACGCAGGCTCAAATTGATGAAGCATTGGCAAATGTATCTACTACCAAAGGTGCAGTGGCGCAGGGACAGGTGATTATCCGTAAAGGCGACTTGGTTACACAAGAAAAATATAATATCCTGCAGAGTTTGGCCGAGGCACGCTCACAAAACATCAGTACCACTGAGCAATGGCTGCAGTACGGCGGCGATGTCTTGTCCATCCTTGCCATCGTTATCATATTCTTTTTCTACCTGTACTTGTATCGGCGCCATATATTTATGAATAATTCAATGCTCTTGCTGGTACTGCTGACCATGAGTATGATTTGCGTGGCAAGCTCGCTGGTATACCAGTTTAATGATATTTCCCTCTACATTATTCCGGTGGCCGTTGCCCCCATAATTCTTACGATCATATTCGATTCGCGGGTCGGTATCCTGTCAACGGTAACACTTGCACTGCTGGTAGGACTGATAAATAGTAATAATTTTGAGTTTGTTACAGCAACCATCGTAGCTTGCTGCCTGGGTCTGTTTTCTGTTCGCGACATAAAAAAACGATCACAGTTTTTCTTTACCACGCCTGGCATCGTATTCCTGTCGTATGCCATTGTTATTATAGGCTTTAGCATGACAGCCCTGCAGGGATGGAACAATCTGCTTAATGATCTTATGTTCGTTGCCATCAACGCTATTTTTATTCTCTTCACCTACCCTCTTATTCTTTTGTTTGAAAAGACATTTAAGGTGACGACCGACCTCACACTTATTGAACTTAGTGACACCAACCTGCCGTTACTAAAAGAGCTGATGAACAAAGCACCGGGTACGTTTCATCACAGTTTACAGGTAGCCAACCTTGCCGAAGCCGCTGCAGGCGCCATTCGGGCCAACGGATTACTCTGCCGGGTTGCAGCGCTCTATCACGATATCGGGAAGATGGAAAACCCTGCTTATTTTGCTGAAAATCAGGTTGCCGTCAACGAACACGACAAGCTTAAACCACGAATGAGCGCTCTGGTAATCAAAGCGCACGTAAGTAATGGTGTAAAAATGGCACGGGAGCACAAGTTGCCGGAACTTTTGATCGACTTTATCAAAACGCATCATGGCACCTCGGTGATCAGATTTTTCTACGAAAAAGCCAAAGAACAGAATGATGAGGAAAAAGACGAAATTCAAAAGGAAGATTTTAAATACGACGGCCCACTACCCGAAACCAAAGAAACTGGTATATTAATGCTTGCCGACGGCGTTGAAGCTGCATCACGCGCTATGAAAGAACCCAATTACCAGAAACTTGAAAGCCTGATTGACAAGATGGTTGATGAACGGGTGAACGAGGGCCAGCTTAGCAAAACGCCGCTTACCTTCCAGGACCTGAGCGTCATCAAAGAAACATTCTTGAATATTTTAGTTGGTATTTATCACAGCCGGGTTGAATATCCCGATGATGAACAACCAAAAGATAAAAAAGAGAAAGAGGCATCTACCCCTTCTGATTCCCTCGATAAAGAATTTAAGAAAAAAGACTGGGAAGGCCGCTCGCAGCAATCGGTAAGTGATTACTACAATTCGTAGTCGCCATCATGCATTTCGAAAATGAACTAAATCTTTACCTCCAGTTCATTAAGCTAGAGAAAGGGCTGTCTGAAAACTCCGTCGTCTCCTACCGGAATGATCTCCACCGCTACCTGCATTTTATTGCTGCAACACAGGGAATTAAAGATCTTGGCGGCGTAACCATTCAACATATCGAAAACTATCTTGAAGAGCTTGCAGCGATGGATCTGTCGGCCAGCTCGGTGGCACGAAACATTTCAAGCATTCGCAGTTTCCATGAGTTTGCTATAGTCGAAGACCTCGCAGATGCC
>JAFGWN010000174.1 GCA_016937115.1 Balneolaceae bacterium
TGCGAATCAACCCTTTTGAGGGCGATGCCTTTTTTATCTCTGCAATAATTGACACCGTGGATGAGCCTGAAAGCGCATCACGCAGCGAACGCCTGTTGCGCTCAAAGTCGGGCATCGATTCAAAATCTAAAAACGAAACCTTACGTTTCTTCTTTATAAGATCGCTTTCCGTTTGTTCAACAATTTGCTCTAAAATAGTAGACATATCACGCTATGTTCATCACATCATTGGTTGCTTTGCTCATTCGCCTCAAAGCTTTGAGTGCTTCACCGGACGCAATACTTTGCTGTGCCATTGCTTTGGCATCGGCAAGAGAATCAACTTTCCCTGAAACGTGAATGCCAAATGTTGCATTTAACAGCACGATATTTTGTTGGGCTTCGGTGGCTTCTCCCTTCAGAACAGAGCGAATGATATCGGCGTTATAGAACGCATCGCCCCCCTGCAGTTGTTGCAGGCTTACCGGCTCAAAACCAAGTGTGGCCGGATCAAACGGCTCTTTTTCCACAACACTATCTTTTTCGAATTCATATACAAATGTAGGAGCACTCAAACTGAGTTCATCCAGTCCATCCCGCGCATGTACACTGTAAACACGCTGGGAATCGAGATTGGCTAAAATTTCGGCAATTTGCCGGGCTGTTCGTTTATCAAAAGCACCAACAACCTGTCGTTTTACTCCCGCCGGATTGAGCAAGGGGCCCATGGTATTAAAAAATGATCGAATACCAAGAATCTGCCGGGCCGGCATCACATGTTTCATTGCAGGGTGAAAGTGCGGTGCAAACATGAATGCCATATTGGTTTCATGAAATACCTCTTCAATCTGTTCTTTATGAAGCGTAGCTACAATATCAAGCGCTTCAAGCACATCAGCGCTGCCGCTCTTACTCGAAACGCTGCGATTGCCATGTTTTAGTACCGGTACTCCGGCTCCCGCAACTACAAACATAGAAGCAGTAGAAATATTAAACGTACCGGAACCATCACCTCCGGTACCGCATAAATCCACTGCACCTTCAACATTAACATCCGGGCTGATCGCCGCTTCACGCATCACCCGTACAAAGTTGGTCAACTCTTCAATCGTTTCCCCTTTCGCACGCATGCCTAATAAAAAGGCAGATGTTTGCTCAACACCCACCTCTCCTTCAAGAATTCCATTCAATGCTTCTTTAGCTTCCTGAGGTGTTAAATCTTGTCGCTGTGCAAGCTTTTCAAGTATATGCTTAATATTTTTCATTGATTTGAATAGAGTGAACGATTTAATTCTATTTGCTTTCGACATATTGCAATCCAGTTGGCCAGGAGCTGCTTGCCGGCCGTCGTCAATAAACTTTCAGGATGAAACTGAATGCCTTCAAGAGAATATTCTTTATGACGAATACCCATTATAACATCGTCCTCACTGCGAGCTGTAATGTCAAATTCCGCTGGAATGTGGTCAGGCTTTAAAACAAGCGAGTGATACCGTGTAGCAGTAAACCCATCCTCAATCCCTTCAAAAACACCTTTACCATCGTGATGGATGGTTGATGTTTTTCCGTGCATAAGTTTGGGAGCATGAACCACCTCACCGCCAAAAACTTCCCCGATCGCCTGGTGTCCCAAACATACGCCCAAAATCGGAATTTCTTTACCAAATTGACGAATAACATCAGCGGTAATACCGGCATCGGAGGGGCGGCCCGGACCCGGAGAAATCACAATACCGGTCGGCTGTAGTTTTGCAATTTCATCTATTGTGATGGCATCATTACGCACCACCTTGTAAACATCTGTATGTTCGGCTACAAGATGAACCAGGTTGTAGGTAAATGAATCGTAATTATCGATGATCAGGATCATAACTCTTTTAATGGTTTTTGATGATACCTGCAGCTTCGCGAACAGGACGCATTACCGATTCAGCGCGATCACGTGCTTTTTTTCCGCCCTCTTTCAACACGTCGCGCACGTAATCCATATCTTTTGTCAGCTCTTCTCGTTTTTCACGTGCTTCAGCGAAATAGTTTTCAATCAATCCAAGAAGCTCTTTTTTGGCATGCCCATAGCCATAACCCCCGGCCCGGTACTTTCCGGCAATCTCTTTCTTGGTTTCTTTATCGGCGAATAGTTTTATGAGGGCAAACACATTGCAACTTTGGGGATCTTTGGGTTCATCGAGTGGAGTCGAGTCCGTTTCAATGGACATTACCTTTTTCTTTAAGTTTTTGCCTTTATCAAAAATGTCAATAGTATTACCATACGATTTGCTCATTTTGCGACCATCTACTCCGGGCACAACAGCTACAGATTTAACAATATGTTCCTCGGGAAGTTTTAGCAATTCTTCGCCATAGGTATGATTAATTTTTCTGGCTAAATCACGGCAGATCTCTATATTCTGCTTTTGGTCTTGTCCCACCGGTACAATATCAGAGTCATAAATCAATATATCTGCAGCCTGCAATATCGGATAAGTAAACAAGCCAATATTCGGATTCATGCCCTGGGCTACTTTGTCTTTATAGGCAACGCCTTTTTCCATCAGGCTAACCGGACAGAGGGTTCCTAAAATCCACGCCAGCTCAGTAACCTGAGGCACATCGCTTTGGGCAAAGAATGTGCATTTTTCAGGATCAAGTCCAAGTGCCAAATAATCGAGAGCAATATCGAGCGTATTTTGGCGAACCTCTTCACCATCATTTACTGATGTAAGTGAATGATAATTGGCAATAAAATAGAAAGCATCGCCCTTTTCCTGCATGGCAATATGCTGGCGAATGGCGCCAAAATAATTACCGATATGCAATTTTCCTGAAGGTGTAATACCCGATAAAATCGTCATCATTATATTTAGTTATTTGTAATTTCCAGTGCCACACTTAAGGCTTCTACCAGTGCAGCCGCTTTATTCTTTGTTTCAATAAATTCTGTTTCGGGATCGCTGTCTGCAACAATCCCGGCCCCAGCCTGAATATACACGTTATTTTCGGTGACTACCATCGTTCGGATAGCAATACAAGTGTCCATGTTACCAGAAAAATCAAAATAACCGACCGCCCCGGCATACGGTCCGCGTTTGGTTGTTTCGAGCTCATCAATAATTTCCATTGCCCGTATTTTGGGGGCACCACTCACCGTTCCGGCCGGAAATGTCTGCATCAATGCATCGACGGCCGACTGCCCGACGGCAAGCCGACCATTCAGCTCAGAGACAATGTGCATAACGTGAGAATATCGTTCCACAATCTGGTTGCGAACGGGAGCCACGGTTCCGGGCTCACACACACGGGATAGATCATTCCGACCCAGATCAACCAACATTACATGCTCTGCAATTTCTTTGGGATCATTTTTTAGATCTCTTTCAAGTTTTTCATCTTCTTGTGGTGTGGCTCCCCTCCGACGCGTTCCGGCGATGGGTAACAGCACTGCTTTTCGATTTTGCACACGCACCAGCACTTCCGGGGATGAACCCACCAGCGCCATCCCGTCAAAATCGAGAAAGAACAGGTAAGGCGAAGGGTTTACCATCCGCAGAGCCCGGTAGAGCATAAACTTATCGCCCGAGAAATGGGACTGGAACCGCTGTGAAAGTACCACCTGGAAGATATCACCTTCATAGATGTATTCCTTGGCTTTTTTTATACTTTGCTCAAAGACTTCCCGGGAAACATTGCTCCTTAAATTCTCGGGATCAAGCGCAAAAGATCCGCTTTTTTCGACATGACGGAATACATTCCGTTCCATTTCGTCAAGTCTTTCGTTGGCCTGCTCATAAAGTTCACGAGTAGAAGTATCTGACTTTTCCGGAAAAACTGTTTTGATGATGATAACCTGCTGTTTCACATGGTCAAAGGCATAAATATCATCATAGAACGCCCAGATAGCATCCGGCAGGCTTAAATCATCTTGTGGTTGACTTGGAAGGGTCTCCACATCCCGAACGGTGTCGTAAGACGAATACCCAACAGCCCCACCGCTTAAGCGCGGCAACTCGGGAATATCAGGTTCCTGAAAAGCCATCGTAAGTTTCTTCAACACCGAAAAGTAGCTTTCATCCAGCTCCCGGTTTTTCTCTTCTGTCTGTAATGAAACGACTCCATCCTGGTACTTTAAAATCTGGTAGGGATTCCGGCCGATAAAAGAATAGCGGGCCAGCTGCTCACCTCCTTCAACCGACTCCAATAAAAAAGGGTGAGACGCCCCGTCTCTCAAGTTCAGAAATAACGATACCGGTGTTAATGTATCAGCCATTAAACGCCGATAGACCGGAACTGCTGTATATTTTTTTGAATACTCTTTAAACGTATTAAAATCCATTGACTAAAAATAAAAAAGCCCGCTTCAGTTTCCTGCAGCGGGCTCGTTCGAAAAACGTTTTATATTTATACCTTGCCCACTACTTCATTTTTTTGAAGCCACCACCAGTTATTCAAATGGGCAAAAGATTTTTTCATAACGAAACGAAAATACTATACGTCGATTCTAAAATCAACTTTACTTTATAAAACTTTAACCGAATACATCCGGATCATCTCCAAAGCGGTTATACCAAAACCGGTATGCTCCTTTTCCTATTCCCTTCAGGATGAAGGCAGAAAAGACGATCATTAGTCCAATTTCCCATAAAAACACAATCAATACGCCGTAAAAGATGAACAGATAGATTCGGCCTTTGTACTTTTGCAGAGATTCCCGATCAAAAGACGGAACTTTGTCGAACGGGATGGTACTTACCATCAGAAAAGAAAGCAAAATAATCAACGGGATTAGTATGGTGTTGATACCATTCTGAAACCCCGCAAAGAGCTCCATGCGATTATAGAACGTCAGATAAAAAGCGGAAATCATGATTGCCTGAGCAGGAATAGGCAATCCCCGGAAGTAATTCCCCCGATCTGCACTTTCCAGGTTGGCTTCCACATTATAACGGGCCAGGCGCACGGCGCCGCAAAGCGGGGGTAATGCACTCAAAATTAAACCAAGAAACGGCATTTCATTAAGGCCAAGCGTGTAGAGCATAAAACCGGGGGCCACACCGAAAGAAACCACATCACTAATGGAATCGAGTTCAATACCAAACTGACTGGTGGCATTGGACAAGCGAGCCATAAAACCATCGAGAGCGTCAAACAGGCCGGCCGAAACAATCAACCATGCGCCAAAGAAAAGTCGTCCTTCAGCAATGCTTAAAATAGCCAGAAACCCACAAAAAAGATTCATCAGGGTAAAGAAACTGGGAACCACAATACGGGGAATAGGTTTGCGTTTGGGTTTGTCCCTCTTCTTACGGTGACGTCTAAACCGTTTCCATTTTTGAATCGGATATTTCATGATACAAGATACTGAATGGCAGATTTCAGATGGCAGATATCCGGTATCCAGTATCTGTCATCAAAGAAATATGTTTTTAGATTAATAATTATCATCCCAAATAATTAACCTGCATTTATCTTGGCAAGAATTGTTTCGCCCGCCACAGTACGATCGCCCTTCTTAACCTCAACCTTTACCTCAGCAGGTACAAGTATATCCATTCTTGAACCAAACTTCATCATTCCAAATCGCTTGCCGGCCTGCACCTGGTCTCCTTCTTTGAGGTGATAGACTATCCGGCGTGCCATAAATCCGGTTATTTGTCGAAAAAATACTCTGATACCGCTCGGATGCAAAATCCCGAAATCAGCCCGCTCATTCATGGATGATGCCCGATGGTCCCACGCCATCAAATAAACGCCTGGATTATACTTCACATATTCGATTTTACCTGATGCCGGCAAACGGTTTACATGTACATCTAACGGTGAAAGAAATATGCTTATCTGCAGTGCTTTTCCTTTAATATATTCCGGTTCATCCACCTCTTTTAGAAACACAATTTTGCCGTCGGCGGGTGAAAGCAACAGGTCTTTTCCTGCAGGAATATCCCGATCGGGGTCCCGGAAAAAGAATAGGATAAATGCCATCAATAAGGCAGCAGTACAATACAGTACGTACGCTATCCAGTGGTCGATGATAAAACCAATCACACAAAAAGTGACCGACAAAATTATTGCGGCAAGTATATTAGAGTAACCGTCTTTAGCAAATTGTAAAGCCATCAGAATTGACGGATAATATCGTTAAAAGTTACATAGATAAAGAGCGCTATGATGATAAAAAAGCCGATTTGTTGTAGTGCCATGCGAACTTTTTCTGATGGTTCACGACGTGTAATTCCCTCATAAACCAAAAACATAACATGTCCACCGTCTAAGACCGGAATCGGCAGCATATTCATGATCGCAAGGGTGACGCTTAAA
>JAFGWN010000020.1 GCA_016937115.1 Balneolaceae bacterium
AGATAGTGTAAAAGGGACTGAATTCGGCGTTGTTGTCGGCGGCGGACTCGGTTTTGGCCGTCTTGATCTCGGCGTACGTTATGGAGCAGGCCTAACAGAGGTATTCGAAAATGGCGGCTCTGCTAAAAACGGCGTATTTTCTGTTACAGCCGGTATTGGATTTTAAATAACATTTCTTAACTAACTATAGAGGAGCAACTGCTAATTGTGGTTGCTCCTTTTTTTATTGCAGAAGGTTGAAAAGTAGTCATTGGCTCCACGATGCGTGTAATACTACACTGCGAAACGTCATCCATATTCAAAACCCGGCGCTATGCGCAATACAAAAACCTTGCTTGCATTAGCTTTCTTTGTCTTTGCCTTCTTTACCGGGCGAACTGAAGCTCAACATACAGAATGGGGCCTGCGCGGCGGATTGAATATGACCAATATTTATGATACTGATTTCAATCCCGAGCCGCATGTGGGCTTCCAGGCGGGGTTATACCTCACCCATTGGTTTGATAAAAGCTCCTTTGCCATTCAGCCCGAAGTACTGTACACGCGGAAAGGATTTGAAAAAAACACCTACCGGATCAACTATATTGAAGTACCCGTGCTTGCCCGCTTCAATTTTAACCGGGATGTAAAACAACAGCCCTATATTTACCTGGGGCCTTACGCCGGTATTAAAGTTAACGCCGACACGCCGCCAGTGGTTATCCATTCCGGTTATATTACCGCACCAGAAGGGCCATCATCCAACTACAGCTTTACAGAAGGAGATATCAACCCCGTTGATTTCGGTATAATCGTGGGCGGTGGTTTCGATTTTGGCCGTTTTGATATTGGATTGCGCTACAGCGGCGGCCTCCGGGATATTTCCGATGACGAAAATACCTCAGCGAAACACAGTGTGCTATCCATTACGGCCGGCGCAGCCTTTTGATACCTTTACCAATTGGTCGTGATATGTTTTACCTATTAATAATACCCCAGCCGATCAATCCCAAATAGCGCGCTGATCACAACTTCGAGCACCAAAATAACCACCAGTGCTGCTATTATGTACACAAGCCGGCGATCTTCGGGTGTTTCCATCATTTTCGGTAAGCCCACCCAGAGTAGATACACGCCATAAAGCCCTAAAAAGCTAAGAAAACCCAGCGTCCACGAAATGCTGACGATTATTTCCACCAGCAGATACGGCGTATATGAATAAGCCACCAGTTTAAAAGCATTATTTAAATTTTTTACAGAGTCGAACGTTTCGGCCAGTTCGTTGATCACGACAGCTGCTACTATCACAGAAATTAGGGGCGTCACTAATTTTAAAACTGCAAACTGTAAAACCAATGCAATCCCCAGATATGTACCCAGCCAAATTGCAAATAGACTTATTAAGGCAGCTATGGCGGCAAAGGGCAAAACATAGAAAAGTATAAGCTCCTTATTGGATGTGACTTCCGTTTTAATTTTATCCCATTCACTGCGGGGCTCCAATAAAATACCTTTTACACGATCGGCTGTCGACTGTATATCCATATCATTTTTCGCGGTTTGATTAAATAAGATTTTGACTTTTTTATAAATAGGAATTCTTCTTTTAAGATGCTAAAACAAAGTATCTTGTTCCCGTATCTGTGGTCATTTTTAATGACTTGCCCATCCTTAAGCGAATAAATGCGAATTTCTCATTCCTGTTTACTACATTTATATATAGCGTTTAACAGAAATTAATGTGCACCCCATGGCTGTTAAAACCAAAAAAGATCCCGCCCACCAAGTTGGTTACTTTGAAAAACTGCCGACGCACATCCGTGATTTACGCGATACCCCGCCGGATGTGTTTGAAGATGTAAGTTTTACTGACTGGAGCTCGTTACGGTGGGCAAGAGTAAATCGCCCCTACAAAGTAGATAAATGGGCCAAAGGGAAGGAATTATGGGAGCAGGAGCACGACCAGGCAATGCCCGTAAAGGAAGGATGGAAACACTTCAACTATCATTTCCACCAGCTATTCTTAAAAGATGTACCACACGAGAAAAAAGAGGCCAGAAAAGAATTGTTCGCATCACTGGGCTCGCTTGATGTGCACGGAGCGGGCGAAGCGCTGCAGGAGCTGGTGCAGCTGCTCGTCTGGAATAAGGTGCACCGCGTAGAAGATGCCATCTGGGACCCGCGCGGCAAGCGTGCGCTATTTGAAGGACTTGATTTAAACAAACCTAACGTGCTTTTTCTCGGTGCAGCCGACGGCTACGAAGCCATGCAGCTGATGGCGCAATACCCCGGCGGACATGCCGTACTGGTTGATTACGACGCATTCTGTAAAACCGACCGGTTTGGAAAGTTCCCGCTTCAGTACCCGTTCCTGGGGAATAACCCCGCTACAGGAAGCCCGGCCGTCTACTACCGCGATGATTTTAATATTGATTTTGAGGTGAAAGACATCCGCGACCTCAACTACGGCAAAGAGTTTGACGTGGTGGTGAGCATCGGGTTGATTGAACACTTCCCCGATGAATACAAGCACGAAGCATTTGACATGCATCGTCGGTTTCTGAAAGCCGGTGGCTATGCTATTTTAACAACACCCCGAAACCAGTTGCGGTCCCGCGCCTTTTACACTGTTATGAGCGACTACATGAACTACGGCTACCGGGAATTAATGGATATCTATCAGATGGGATTGTATGCGTGGGAAAACGGCTTCGATATATTACGCGCAGGGTACATCAAAGCGCACAACGGGTTGATTTGCAAAGTGCGTTAATTATGGAATTACTCATTCTTCCTCAGAGAAGTAGCCGAGCTCCTTCACGTCAAATTCATTCTTGATACGGTCGATCTTTTCCTGTTCTCCCTCGGTAAGATCACCATCACTTTGGGCAATGGCATAGAGCAGCGCCACGGCTTTCTGTTTATCGTGGCCGGAAAAATTCTTTTTGCCGTAAGCAATAGCATCGTCAACTAAATCACTCAGCTTTTCGGTAGGTAAACTGCCTATATACATCAGCGTGTCCTGGTAGTAGATATCCTTGCTGTAACTCATGTCGCTCAGCACTTTCTTAACCTTTTGCTCTTCTTCATAAGCCATACTTCCGTCGGATCCTTCAACCCACCAAATAAGAACATCAAGGGCTTTCTCATTATTGAATTCGAACGCCATAGTAGAATTAGCCTACATTATTCTTGTTCAAAAGCCTTTGGATCGCCGGTACCAAAAGCTCGTTTAAGTTTATCGATTTTTTCCTGCTGTCCTTCACTTATATCACCGTTACTTTCAGCTACGGCATATAAAAGAGCAATTGCCTGCTGTTTCCGATGGTCAGAAAAGTGGGTGCTTCCATATTCGATAGACTCATTAACTAATTTTTTGATATTTTCTGTGCCCAGCCCGCCGATATGCATCATTGTTTCTTCATAATAGGTTTCGGGACTATAGTTCATATCTTTAAGAATTTTTTCGACCGCTTCCTCTTCATAAAAATCAATACTTCCGTCGGATCCCTCAACCCACCAAATTAAAACATCCAGCGCTTTTTCTTCATTTAGTTCAAATGCCATAATCACTTACTTTTTATTAATTAAAGGCTAAAATATATCGGCTATAATATTACAAATTTCTTCGAGCATTGCCTGGTGCGATTCCGTAATCGCATTTTTGGTGTGCGAATCGATATCCAGCTCGGCTACAAATTTTCCTTCTTTCATAATGGGAACAACCACTTCGGACTTAACGTGGATGCTGCACGCCAGATAGTTATCGGCTTCAGAAACATCCTGCACCACAAACGTTTCGTGAGAGTCGGCAGCCTGGCCGCATATCCCCGTTCCGAACGGGATGCGGGTATGATCCGTTTCCTCACCTACATACGGCCCAAGTACCAGCTCACGCTCAGCTTCAGGATCAACCAGGTAAAATCCGACCCAGTCAAATTCACTCACATTTTCAGCTAACAGCCCGGAGACAGCCTGCAGTTTTTCACTACGGCTGGTTTTCGTTTTTTTTACTATCTTTTCTACCTTAAGAACCAACTCTCCGGCCATTTTTTTTGCTGCTACATCAGATTCAGGCATAATAAATTTTCTATAAAGATTTCTAAATCATTGCTTAAATTTAGGGCTTAATTTCCCTCATCAAAACATAAACTTGTAAATACTTTTTATTTCAACCGGGATTTATGATAATTGATTTTTTTCAGGAAAGCGTTCCCTTTTCCAGCTACATGGTTGGTGCCGGAACCTATTTAATTGCGGCATTTACTTCTATCATTTCTGTTGCCAATCCATTGGGCGCCATGCCGGTTTTTATCTCTTTAACCGATCAAAACAGCGATAAAGAACGAGTTGTGATTGCCCAAAAGGCGGCGTTCTTTATGTTTGTAATTCTCACTATCTTCTTTTTGGGGGGAACCTATATTATGAGCTTCTTCGGGATCAGCCTGCCCGGCATCCGTATTGCCGGCGGATTGATTATTATGCGCGCCGCTTACGCTATGCTTACGCCCGGCCACGGCGACCGCAAGCTTTCTCAGAAGGATAAAGAAGCGGCAAAATCCAAAGAAGACGTTTCTTTCAGTCCTATGGCTATGCCGATGCTTTCGGGGCCCGGCAGTATTGCCGTTGTCATTGGTTTGGCCTCTCAGGCCGAAGGCATGATGGATCTGGCCATTGTGGTTGTTGCAATTATCCTCTGCGCGCTAATCGCCTACCTTATTTTGCGGCTCGCGCCAATTTCAGCGAAATATATTGGGCCTACGGGAATGAGTGCGGTTACCCGCATGATGGGCTTTATTGCCATGTGTATTGCCGTGCAGTTTATTCTGAATGGAATTTCAAGCTTTTTTAGCGTCGGATAAACAAGTAGGAGATGTGAGACGGCAGCCGAAAATTTTTATTTACGGAATGATATGCGTGCTCATTTCTCCTCTGCCATTTCGCTTTTGTTAATGATACAATTTTCTTAACATCACTACGTAAATTAGATTAAATTCGCTATCAAGTTAATAAATGTTATGCACGCTATATACATCCGCGTTGTCATTTTACTGTTTGCGGTCGCAGGGATATTGCCGCTGGCTGGCTGCAGCTCTTCTACATGGGAAGATGCCCAACAAGCCGACACCTACGAAGCATATCAGGCATATATTGAAGCCAACCCCGACGGTGATCATATTGCAGAAGCGCAAATCCGGGCTGACAGCCTCTATTGGAATTCAATAAAAAATGATACCACCGCTGCTGGTTTTCAGAAATACCTCGACGAATTCCCCAATGGAGAGTTCCGATCAGAAGCGCAAACGAAATTACGCCAGTTTTCTCCGCTTGCAGCAAAAGGACGCGTAACCGGCTCAAGTATTATCATTCGCAGTGACCATACTACCGAATCGTCATCAGTAGGGGTGGTTGCAAAAGAAGGAACAATCGTCCAAATTCTCGATCAATACAGCGCCGGCAACAGCAATGAAGCTATTCTAAAACGCACGCTCACCGTTGTTAAAAATGGCGACCAGGTCACGTTGTCGAGCGGTAAAGCAATGCGCATTTTAGCCGACCAAAGTGATTCTGTTCGTGTTTCATTCTCTACCAACGACGGGACCGTAACGACAACTGTAAGCAAAGATAATATTGAGGCTATGAGCGGACAAATATGGTATAAAATTAAAACAAACGACAATATTGTCGGCTGGATTTACGGCAAATTTTTAGAGGAGTTGTAATAAACTTTTATCTCCTATTCGAAAAAATTTATCCTTTAATAACCGTTTAACATAAATTTTAATAGAACATAAATCATAGAATGAAAAATCTACTTTTTATCGCCCTTTTTATCGTCGCCGCATGCGGCCAGCAAGGGTCACCAGCCACAAATGAAGCCAATCAAAAAGGTGCAGCACAAGACACCGTCGGGGCCGACACCTCGGTCACTTTTGTAACCGGCCAGTTTGATTTTAGACAGCACGATGATTTTGTACAGGTTGATTCGGCTTATGCCAATAAGGAAATTTACCTGCAGAAAGAAACCTACAAGGCGTTTAAAGCCATGGCCGACAGTGCAAAAAAAGACGGCATAACCTTTACCATCATTTCGGGAACGCGTAATTTTGACGCTCAAAAATCAATTTGGGACCGCAAGTGGAAAGATTCCGAGGCAACATCACCTATGGATAAAGCTATGGATATTCTTGAATACAGCTCCATGCCGATGACCTCTCGCCACCATTGGGGAACTGATATAGACCTGAATGATCTGAACAACAGCTATTTTGAAAGCGGGCAGGGCAAAAAAGAATACGACTGGCTGCAGGCGCACGCTAATGATTTTGGTTTTTATCAGCCTTATACCGATAAAAGCCTAAACAACAGAACCGGCTACAACGAAGAAAAATGGCACTGGTCATACATGCCGCTGGCCGACCGCTACCTGGCTTTTTATAACAAAAACGTAACAAACGCAGACATAACCGGATTTGAAGGTTCGGAGTTAGCCAAAGAAATTGACATGGTGAAAAACTACGTAAACGGCGTATCGGTGAAGATTAAGCAGTACGGA
>JAFGWN010000175.1 GCA_016937115.1 Balneolaceae bacterium
AACGGAATGATCATAATTCCCATAACAATACCCGGCGAAAGCGCGTTGAAACCCGACAGCTCCGGTATGAAACTTTTTAAAAAAGGCGTTACAATCAGCAGTGCAAAAAATCCATAAACGACTGTTGGCACTACCGCAAGCACCTCCAGCAGCGGCTTTACAACTTTTCTAAATCGCTTGGAAGCGTATTCATTTAGATAAATTGCAATCGTCAATCCCACAGGTAAAGCAACGGCTATTGCAATAAAAGTAGTTAAGAATGTTCCGGCCAGAAGCGGAAGAATACCGTAACTCTTCTGGGTAAAAAGAGGCGTCCATTGCGTCTGGGTAAGAAAATCAACGATCGATACCTCCCGAAAGAAACCCACAGTTTCTACCAGCAGAATTAATACTATTCCGATTGTTGTCAGAATGGTGATTAGGGCGCAAAGCCCTAACACCTTTTCAATGATGGATTCTTTTAGCTTTCTGGACATCTCAGTTAGTCAATGGTAGTATAATACCTGAAAATTTTTACTGATTGGAAACAGAATCTGATGAGCTATAGAAAGCCTTAAACTTCTCTTTTTGCTTCTGATACAGAGAATCTGGCATAGGAACGTAGCCAATCTCCCGGGCAAGCTGTGGGGCTTGATCAAGATAAAAATTGACGAATTTTTGTACATTTTCTTTTTGCGCTGCTTCTTTAGATACGTAGATAAAAAGCGGGCGGGAAAGCGGGGCATACGTACCGTTTGAAACTGTTTCCATTGAAGGTTTTACAGGCTCATTATCTCCGTTTTTTACCGCTGCAAGATCCAGCTTTCCTTCATTTTCCTCATAATAGGCCAATCCGAAGAATCCGAGTGCATATTTATCGGTAGCCACTCCCTGAACCAGCACATTATCGTCTTCGCTCGCGGTAAAATCACCCCGGCTTGAACCGCTTTCGCCAACAATGGCTTCGGTGAAATAATCGTACGTTCCCGAAGCCACACCCGGACCGTAAAGGTGAATCTCTTCGTTTGGCCATTCTTCGCGAATCTGACTCCACCGGGTTATCGTCCCCTGCGCATCAGGTTCCCACAGCTTTTTCAGTTCCTGAACAGTAAAATAGTTAGCCCAGTCATTTTTTGGGTTAATCACAACCGCCAGCCCATCGTAAGCCACCGAAAGCCTTATATAGTCGATACCTTCTTCTTTCGCCTGTTTAATTTCGATCGGCTGAATTTCACGAGAAGCATTGTTAATATCCGTTTCACCACGAAGGAACTTCTTAAACCCACCGCCCGTGCCGGAAACGCCAACCGTTACACGTACATTGGGCGCTTCGCTTCTAAACTCTTCGGCAACAGCTTCGGTAATGGGGAACACAGTACTTGAACCATCAATTTTAACCTCATTGGAAGAAGAGTTGCCCGAACTGCATGATGATAAAATGAAACCACAAAAAACTGCCAGTGCTAAATATTGTTTAAACATAGCCTTTTTGAAAATTATATTATACGAATGAGAAGCATTCGTGTGCTGATTTTTGAATGTGTAAATGTATCTTAAAAAATGGAGACTTTTGTTAACTCAATATTAAGATTTAAGGTCTCCAGTATCACACGAGTGAGAATAAAATGGTTTTTCCGGCTATTAAATCTACTTTGCCGTTATTCTTGCCGGTATTTCTCCTTTAGAGCCGAGAATGTTCGTGTCGATCTTAACCTGCTATTCCAATACCACCGGCAATTAAATAGCACTTCCAAATGATTCAGCTGTAATAACTTTTTACGTTGTTGATATTGCTAATCATTGCCCAAACTAATAGCTTATTTCATCATGTTTTCAAGTAGGAAAAATAACGTTGCGAGTTGGTTGCTGCTTGTATTTATTGGCATAAGCATTACCTTCTCTACACTTCATTCCCACCATCATCTGGAATGGGATCACACCGATTCGCACGTAGACACCGGGCACTGTCTGGTTGACAATACCAATATCTGCCCTATTTGCGGCTACCTGTTCAATGCTAATACCGTAGAACGGTCATCACAGCAGACGCCTGTCAAAATCACGGGTTATGTCGCTATCTTCTCTGATTCCCAGCAACGTGATCCCTTCACTGGGCAACCTAACGGCCGCTCCCCTCCTCTCTTAGGTTAATCAACTTACTTTACGTATCAATCTTTGGGCATACATGTGATAAATCTCCATCATGACAGCCCATGCTATTGATGCTTTGAAAATAACTTACAAACGTATTCACTGATTAATCCTTTTAGCTATGATTTTATCTAAACTGAACTATCTGTATATATGTAGTCTGCTTACGGCTATCTGCATGATAAGTGCCACTCCTGAACCAAGTACTGCAAATGAACGACAAGGAGCTGTAAAAGGCACCGTGGCAGATGTAAATGGCGAACCGCTACCCGGCGTAAATGTAACATTTCCACAACTTAACCGGGGCACCTCTACTAAAGCTGATGGAAGCTTTCTGATTCAAAATATTCCAAGCGGTACGTATATCATTTCATTTTCTTTTATCGGTTATGCCAGCCAAACCCAGCGTGTTGCCATCACAAATGGAGAAACGAATACACTTAATATTACCATGAAGCGCCAGGCGCTGGATATCGAAACCATCACGGTAACCGGTTCTGCTTATGCCTCCGACCCGCTTACCACCCCGGCTGATATTGATGTCATATCGGGCGCAGAGAAATTTGCATCCCAAAAGACATCGCTGGGCGCTTCGATGGAGCAATTAGCAGGTGTTTCAACCATATCTACCGGTTCTAATATTGGCAAACCGGTTATACGGGGACTAAGCGGGAATCGCGTACGGGTGCTTGACGACGGCACCGCCATGGACTTTCAGCAGTACGGCGTGCGCCACGGCCCCAATGTTGACCCATTTTCCGCCGAACGTATTGAAGTAGTGCGCGGCGCTGCCAGCGTTCAATACGGCTCGGATGCACTGGGGGGAGCGGTCAATGTTATTTCCAACTCCATCCCTAATGCAATTGATACAAAACCTTTCATTGATGCTCAACTGTTAGGCGAATATGCCGCAAATAATGCCGAGTGGACAAGCGGTATTCATCTTGATGGCGCTTCCGGTGGATGGGGATTTACCGGTACGCTGGTTCGGCGGTCTGCCGGCAACATGCATGTCCCGGATGTAAAGACGTTTGAGGAAACGGATGATCCTTCCGCGCCCAAATTCTCTGGAGAGTTAGACCATACCGACTACGATCAGCTTAATGGTAGTTTTGGCATTGGATATCAATCTGACTTCGGTCAGATTACCGCCGAATACACCCGCTGGCAAAATGAACACAATTTTCTGCTGCCCAACGGGCTCGGGTTGGGACAAAATCTTGAAAATGACACCTACCAGGTAAAGGGGAATTTCCCGTTGGGTAACAGTTTCATTCTAAAGCCAAACTTTACGTTCAGCCAGAACCTGCGGCAGTCAAATCCCGAAGGCGCGGATGCGCTGCCACGCAACCAGCTTCCTGAAAGCAGGCGTGCTCATCTGGATATTCTGCTTAACAGCTACACCGGCAAGACCGAGCTCAAACACCCTGAGGTTGGTCCTTTTGCCGGGACTATTGGCGTCGAGTATAATTACCAGGATCAGGCAACCCGCGGCGAAGAAGCGCTCACCCCATCGGGGACAATCAATAATTTTGGCGCATTCGTTTTCGAGAAAGCAGAACTTGGCAGCTTCACCCTGTCGGTGGGTATGCGCATCGATCGCCGCACCCAGGAAGCACAACCTAATGAAGAACTTAACCTGCCCGATGCATCAGCCGGTGAAACAACCGACGTCCTTTCGCAAGAATACACCGAATTTTCTGGTTCTATTGGCGGTACGTATCAATTCACCGAACAGTTTGCAGTTGCAGCCAATGTCGGCCGTGGATTCCGTGCCCCAAGCTTTTTTGATCTCCATGCCTATGGCGAGCATGGCGGCGTAGCGGCCTTTCAGGTTGGAGATCCAAATCTGGAACCGGAACGGTCACTCAACACCGATTTATCATTTCGCTGGCGATCGTCAAATGTAACAGCCAAAGTAACCGGCTATCGAAATTTCATCAAAAACTATATTTTCCTGGTTAATACCGGTGAATTTACCGACGGAAGTTCGGGATCACCCATACTTGAATCGAGCCAGGGTGATGCACGTTTGATAGGTTTTGACGCCAGCATGCAGGCCCAGCTAACCGATTGGCTACAAATTGATGGTACATTTGAAACGGTAAAAGGCGAAAATGTTGATGACAATATTGAAGGGGTAAATGATCTGCCGCTGCTCCCTGCAACAAAGCTAAGCGGAGGCATCAAATTTATCCAGGATGATATCGGTTCTATCCAGCGACCTTACGTAAGAATCGGTATAGAGCATGCATTCGACAAAGAAGCTGCCGGGCGATACGAACCATTCTGGCAATTTGGCCCCGAATTTCCATTTGGCCGTGCTTCTACTGATGCCTATTCGCTGCTGAATGCAAGCCTCGGATTTAATCTCGGGCTTTGGGATCGCCCCATTTCCTTCAACCTGCAGGCCCGCAACATACTGGATGAAGCATACCGTGATTTCCTCGATACCTACAAAGGTTATGCACTGAATCCGGGGCGAAGTATATCCGTTAGAATTAAAGTGCCATTTAAGGTTCTTTAAAACAGTAATAATTAGCAAAATAGAAAAGCCCGGGAGTATCCGTCCCGGGCTTTTATGCTTTAGGTTTCTGCATTTAGGAGTGGCTGGCTCTTTAACCAGCAAGGGTCAAGAGTAGGTTAGATTCTCACCCCTATACTTAAAGAACAGCTCAACAGTATTTTGTTACAAAAAAGTTTTTCTAAGTTGATTTTTTATCAACTCTTACAACAATTTTAACCTCCTGTCAGTTAATTAAATGATTAAAGCTGTTTGTCGATCGGTCATTTTTGATGTAATTTAATTTTGAATTTTACAAGCCAAAGAAGTCTATAAAATCATGAAAAAGTTTGTTCTGCTAATACTCATAGCTTTATTTATCAGCGGTTGCCAGGCCATTCAAGATCTGACAGATAACATCCGCAAACCTTCTCTTTCCGTCACGGATGTTCGCGTAACTGATTTTGCATTTGATGAGATTGAGCTGACCTACGATGTAGAGATTGACAATCCCAACCTTGTTGCCGTGCAGATGGTATCATACGATTACGATTTTAAAATCAACAATAATGATTTCCTTCAGGGCAGCCAGGATAAGCAGTTGCGTATTGAATCATCCGGAACTTCAACATTTCAAATTCCCATGCGCCTGAACTTCCAGGAGCTATATAGCTTATTCAACAGTCTCCGCGGACAGGATGAAGCCGATTATCAATTGCTGGCCAATCTCGACTTTAACCTGCCCGTACTGGGCGAAACAACGCTACCGCTTGAAAAAAGCGGATCCGTACCGATGATTAAACTCCCAAAAATTAATGTTTCCAGCCTTAAAGTTAATGATGTCAATTTCTCCAGGGCCGATCTTGTACTCAATCTTGAAGTTGATAACCCTAACGGATTTGGACTGCTCGTAAATGCACTTTCATATAATTTGGATGTAAATGGGCGAAACTGGGTTGATGGCAGCAATAGCAAAAATATTAGCATCAGTGAAAATCAAACCAGCCGTATTGCCATCCCAATATCGCTTAACATAACTGAAATAGGATCATCTGTCATTCAATTGCTCAACAATTCCAGTGATTTAAATTATGAGTTGAACGGCAATTTTGACTTTGGCGCAACACATCCGCTGCTCGATAATATGCGCGCCGACTTTTCATTTGATCAGACCGGGGAGGTTCCCCTTATTCGTTAATCAGCATCAATTATGAGTACGCAAATTAACGCTCGGTATATTAATTCCCCAATTGGAGTCTTAAAATTGGAAGCCACCGACCAGGCATTAACAGCTATTAAATTTAGTGACGATGGCCAAAATGCGGTGAACCAGCCTGAGCCCGCTTCTGCTATTTTAGAAAAAGCCAGAAACCAGCTTAAGGAGTTCTTTGACGGCCATCGACAAGAATTTGATATACCATTGGCGCCTGAGGGAACAGATTTTGAACAACAGGTATGGGATCAATTAAAAAATATTCCTTTCGGTAAAAGTATTACATACACCCAGTTAGCTCAAAAGCTGGGTGATCCCAACAAGGTACGTGCTGTAGGCCGGGCCAACGGGCAAAACCCGCTGCCGATTATTATTCCCTGCCATCGGGTAATCGGCGCTAATAATAAACTCACCGGATATGCCGGCGGTGTAGAGCGTAAACGCTGGTTGCTCCAGCATGAAGGGGTATTACTTCTGTAGTCAGTTTAAAAAACTTTTACTGCCTGTCGGTTCTATAGTTGTTACATTATTTCGTCAATCACTCAAATCCAATGGTCGCTCATGAAATCTTCTTCAAAATTTTTTACAGCTCTTATTTCATTCCTTTTCGTATTCTCATTCAGCACCTCAGCACAGATACAGGAAGCACCCGAGCGCAGTACCGGCGAAGGCCCGTTTGAACGACTGATCATCCGCGGTGTGATGCTGGTTGACGGTACCGGCTCGCCCCCCATGGGGCCTGTTGATGTGGTAGTTGAAGATAACAAGATCGCTTCTATTCAAACTGTGGGTTATCCGGGCTTGCCTATCAATGAAGAACGCCGCCCAGAAGCAGATGCCAACGACAAGGTTATTGAAGCAAGAGGTATGTACCTGCTGCCGGGCTTTTTTGATATGCATGCCCATACCGGCGGCTCTGCCCAGGGTACGCCGGCCGAATATGTTTACAAACTGTGGCTGGCCCATGGAATTACTTCCGTGCGTGAGCCCGGTTCCTTCAACGGAATGGATTGGACACTTCGCCAGAAAGAACGCAGCAAAAATAATGAAATTGCTGCCCCGCGTATTCACTCTTACATCGGCTTCGGGATGAATAATGACGGTTCAATTACTTCGCCTGAAGAAGCACGCGATTGGGTGCAGATGATTGATGACAAAGGTGCTGACGGTATCAAATTTTTCGGTGCTCCCCGGCCAATTTATGCTGCCGCCATTGATGAAGCTAACAAACGAGGACTGGGAACAATGACGCACCACGCCCAAACACGCGTGGTATATAATAATGCACTTGAGTCGGCGCGGCTGGGACTCACCAGCATCACACACTGGTACGGCATCCCCGAATCGATGTTTACCGATCAGGTTATACAGGACTACCCGCTGGATTATAACTACAATAATGAGCAACACCGGTTTGAAGAGGCCGGCAAGCTTTGGAAACAGGCCGCAAAGCCCTACAGCAACAAATGGAACAGCGTGATGAACGAGATGCTTAAGCTGGACATCACGCTCAACCCTACGTTTACCATTTATGAAGCCAGCCGCGATCTTTCGGCCCAGCGCCGCGCCGAATGGCATGAAAAATATACGCTCCCTTCCCTGTGGGAGTTTTATAAACCCAGCAAGAAATCGCATGGCTCCTACTGGCTAAACTGGGGCACCGAGCAAGAAGTAGCGTGGAAAGAAAACTTCCGGCTTTGGATGGAATTTGTAAATGAATTCAAGAATCGCGGCGGACGTGTAACACTTGGCTCAGATGCGGGTTACATCTACAAACTGTACGGCTTTGGTTATATCCAGGAAATGGAACTGTTCCGGGAAGCTGGCTTTCATCCGCTCGAAATCTTCCAGTCGGCGTCACTGAAAGCCGCCGAAGTACTGGGCGTTGACGACAAGCTGGGAACCATTGAAGAAGGCAAGCTCGCCGATATGGTCATTGTTGATGCTAATCCCCTTGCCAACCTAAAAGTGCTTTACGGAACCGGCGCTATTCAAGTGAATGATGAAAATAAACCTGTTCGGGTGGGTGGCATCAAATACACGATCAAAGACGGGATTGTTTATGATGCAAAAGCATTATTGGAAGATGTTGCTGAGATGGTTGAGCAATCGAAACAGGAAAAGGATTATGAAATTACTCAACCGGGACTGGATTACTGATTTGTTAAAAAATTTCTGTAATTCTACATACCGATGCGAAATATCGTACCCTTAGAAACATTAACACTTTTTGATTTTACAAAATCCTGAAACAAGTTCAGAATGACATTTATCTTTTGTAGGATTTTAAGACGTAGGCTTATATGAACTGGTACGCCCGGCGCGACTTACGAAAAATACACCGGTGGGGAGCTATCCTTATTGCCCTGCCTTTCCTTATTGTGCTCGTTTCGGGGTTATTTTTGCAGGTGAAGAAAGAGTTTGGATGGATACAGCCTCCCACGAAACAAGGAATTGAAACCGGAGCATCTGTTTCGTTTGAGAATGTTCTTTCCACCGCTAAAACAATTCCAGAACTGGAAGTCACCGGCTGGGAACAGATCGATCGCCTGGACGTGCGC
>JAFGWN010000176.1 GCA_016937115.1 Balneolaceae bacterium
GAAACACAATCCCATTATTACGGGCGAAATTGCCCGGCCCAAAGCCTACCGCTGGTACCTGCTGCGCGAGTTGTACAAGCTGGCCGACAAGGGAGCAACAATTAAAATTATTCCTTCACGCGAGCGGCTGGCAATGAGCGATCCCGAACTGCTCGATCATACCGATGAAAATAACTGGGATATCACGCAGAAAAAACTGTTCCTGTTCAGCCCGGAGCGCATCGATATGTCATTGAACCGGCTGGAACACTACACCGACACCCAGCCCGAGGATTTTCAACGGTATATCCTGTTCACCAATTACGATATGCACGTAGAGGTATTTTTGGAAAAATATCCCGATTGTGTGAAGCCGGCACGCGGCGGCGTACAAATGCCGGCCTTTCATCACAAGCTGCCAGATAATAAGGGAGTCACCCTCATTAATATTGGCGTGGGACCGTCTAACGCCAAGACGATTACCGACCATGTAGCCGTACTGCGCCCCGATGCCATGATTATGGTGGGCCACTGCGGGGGACTGCGCAACCATCAGGAAATCGGCGATTTTGTTCTGGCTACCGGCTTTATGCGTGATGATGGCGTGCTTGATGATATTTTGCCGCTTAATATTCCCATCACTCCAAACTATTTGCTTAATGTTTATTTAAAACAGGTGCTTGACTCCTATAATCGCAACCACCGGCTGGGGACCGTTTATACCACGGCCAACCGAAACTGGGAATTCAACAAAAAACGTACGATTGAGCAAATTCATATGAGCCGCAGCATCGCCGTTGACATGGAATCTGCTACAGTAGCCACCAACGGGTATCGGTATCGGATTCCCAATGCTACGCTGCTCTGCGTAAGCGATCGGCCGCTCCACGGCAAACCCAAGCTCAGCAACAAGGCGCAGGAGTTTTATAACGATTCCAAAGAGATGCATCTGGAAATTGTGATTGACGTACTGGATCTCTGCAAGCAACAATACCCCGACGGCCTGCCCAATGCCAGCATTCGCGCGATGAACGAACCGCTGATGGGTATGGGCGGAAGCGAATAAAGCAGACTGAAACGTAAATCACGTTAATTCGTAACAGTGTTTGTATGATAATCAATTATTAAAAACTGAAGTTATGATTTTAGAAGCAAAAGGCATTTCCAAAACGTATGCAAAATCACGAAACAAGTCGGGGTTTACATTACAAGTTGATGATTTTGCCGTACAGAAAGGCAGTTTCGCGGCTATTCTGGGGCCTAATGGATCGGGCAAAACCACGTTTATTAAAATTATGCTGAACCTGCTTTTTGCTGATCGTGGCAGCATCCAAATAAATGGCATTGATCACACCCGGAAAGAAGCACGCGAAGCCATCAGCTATCTGCCCGAAAACTTTCAGTTTCCTCAAAAAATTACCGTTCGCCAGATGCTAAAGCTATATAGTAATATTGGTCCGGCGAAGCAGCAAAATTTGAATGCACAAATTGACGAATTGGCCGATGTTTTTAACGTGCATTACCTCGACAAAAAGATGAAAGACCTCTCAAAGGGAATGCGCCAGAATGCTGCGCTGATGAATACATTCCTTGGCTCACGTACATTCTTCATCCTGGATGAACCGTTTAACGGCTTAGATGCCGTTCAGAAAAAACGTATCATGGAGTACATTTTTAAACGGCAGCAACGCGAAAACATCTCCGTGCTCATCACTACACATATCCTTTCCGATATTGAAAAAACGTGTGACAAACTCAGCCTGATTCAGGATGGTGCCATCATTCATTCAGCCAACAAAGAAGAGATCAGGCGTGAGTTCAATTCAGTAGAAGACTATTACCTTAATTATCTGGACCCAATCAAACCATAAATTATGTTTCGATTTAATATAGAATTGCTGCTCCGAAATAAAGTCCTCTGGGCGTGGCCCATCATCGCCGTTTTATTGGCCGCTGTGATTGGCTTCTATGGTGAAATACAGTCCGCAGGAAACAGCTATTCGTTTTTGTTGGCTGTTGGAGACAACACGTTACCCTCCGGTTTTATGATTAACGGGCTGATCGATTTTTTCATTCTCATTGCAGTAATTGGCATCCCCTCTCACTTCAGTAAAAACCTCGATTCCGAGCGTGCGTCGCTGATTCTTTCCAAACCAATTGACCGCACCGGATTTTTCTTTGCTGAATTTGGCGCGGTGATGACCGTAAGCTTTTTTTACACGTTGATTACCGATATCGTGCTGGCGGTCTTGCTGTTTGTTGAAGCCGGTATTTTTCCGTTTCAATTATACCTGGCTATTCTTTTTTACATTCCTCTGCTTATTTTTACCATCTATATTTCCATCGTACTCCTTCTCATTCTAACGCATTCGTATTTGGCCAGCGTACTAATTGCCTACCTGTTGATTGTTCCGCTATCCAGCTTCTTTCTTAATGCAGAAACCGTCTTAAATATGTTGGGGTTCAACTCCGATCTTATAATAACGCTGACTGATGGATTAAGCTATCTGGTGCCGAGCGCTGCAGGTGCAGAGCAGCTGATGTCAGGGTTAAACGGATCAGCAACCGCGGGCCCCATTGATCAGATGATGGCGGGTGTTTTACATGAAGGATTTGCAGTATTCGACTGGCAGCTTTTTGGTTTTGTGTTGATCTCCTGCCTGCCGTTCTTCCTGCTCAGTTTTTACCTGATGCGAAAAAAAGAGTTTTAGGATGACAAACGTGAAATAGCAGACGGTTTTTATCACATCTGCCGGCTGCTATTCTTCCTTAACTTCGAATCAGGTACTGAAACTTCACAAAAAATTGTCGGTTGGTTTCGCGGTACCCTTCAAATCCGCCGGCCTCATCATACCGGCTCAGGTAATCTGTCATACCTATATAAAACTTGGTGAATGGATTTGTTTTATAATACACCAACGGATATACCTGTATTTGTTCACGGAAAGAGTCATACTGGGTGATAATCCGGGCAAACAGTCTGCGCGAAAAATTATATCTGCTGGTCAGGCGTATGATATCGCCACTGTAGTA
>JAFGWN010000177.1 GCA_016937115.1 Balneolaceae bacterium
GAGTGTAACTCCTGAGCACTACCCTTCGGGAATTTAACTCCTTTAGAGCGTAGGTATTAAATTTTTCGCTCAATTTTAATTAGGGACGCTCCGGCGTCTTCCTGTCTGTCATCCCGCAGAGCGGAGTGATCAGATTAAAACTAAACTGAAAAGATTCGTACGCGCGGTTCTACTGCTTCCTTGTCAAGTAATGCCGGCCAATAGGCGACAATTCCACTGGCCTTGGGTCGCCCGCCTGCAAATCCGGTTACCCCGCTCGGTCCTGTTAAAATAAGCGGCGCAATCTCTTTCCCGAACCGATTTAAGTCATCTTTACTTTGCCCGGAAACGGAAACCCGCATCTGAATTTCATCATATTCTTTCGCCAGCTCTTCATCGGTAATTGGCATTTCATTGGCTCCGTTTAGTCCCACGTACTCAACCCGGAATTCATCAAACTTCAAACCGATTGCGTCTGCCCGGTTTTCAAGAATTTCGCCGGCTTTAACTGCTTTCTTTAGTGCCTTGGGCCACGAGTAGACCAGCGTTGATGAAAGTTTATAGCCATCGTTATAGCTGGCCGAAACTTTGTACGTCGGGGTGTCCGGACGACCTTCAATGCCGTAGACTCTAACGCGGTTGTCGCCAGCCTGTTCCAGATTTACCGTGGTAAAATCTGCGATGCAGTCCGGGGTTATATATTCTGCAGGATCTCCAATTTCGTAAAGCAACTGCTCTTTTACCGTCATTTCACTGACCAGTCCGCCGGTGCCATCGTGCTTCGTTACATAAAAAGTGCCGTCGGGCTTTGCTTCAATAATTGGAAACCCGATATCTGTAAAGTCATCGACTTTTTCCCAATCAGTAAAGTTACCGCCCGAAACCTGGGCACCGCATTCAATAATGTGCCCGGCAATAGTCCCGGAAGCCATTTTGTCGTAATCATCAAACGACCAGCCGAATTCATGGATCATGGGCCCGAGCGTGAGCCCGGTATCGGTTACGCGGCCGGTAATCACAATGTCAGTCTCTTGCTGCAGCGCTTCTACAATAGGCTTGCTGCCGAAATAGACATTTGCACTCAACAGCTCCTCTTTCACCGATTCAATCGACTCACCGCTTTCCATATTTTCAAGATGGTGGCCGTTAGCAATCAGTGAATCAATCTGCGATAAAATATCGTCGCCATCGACGACCGCTACCTTAATATTGTCGTATCCTTTTTCATCAATGATTTGCAGGATGGCATCTTTGCAGGCCTCAGGGTTCACCCCGCCGGCATTGCTCACTACTTTTATTCCCCTTTCAGAAATATCGGGCAGGATGGCTTCCACCACCCCGACGAAATCACGGGCATAGCCATAATCGGCATTACGCATTTTCTGTTTCTGCATGATGGACATGGTAACCTCAGCCAGATAATCCATCACCAAATAATCGATGGGACCGTTTTTTACCTGTTTGATTGGAGCATTGGGTAAATCACCCCAAAAACCCTGTCCCGATGCAATCCGAATTGTATCTTTCACTTTTTATGGCCTGAACTAATAACGTTAATTTTGATCGGATAAGATAAGCGTTGATAACACACTTTGAAAATGAGAGTACTGAATAATTCCAAATATTTACTTTCATCATTCAGGTCATCCCCTTACTATATTATTAATTAATCATTTTAATTTATTTATCCTGCATGTACGACGCCATCATCATCGGATCGGGCCCCAATGGACTTGCTGCTGCTATTGCCCTGGCACAAAAGGGGTTGTCTGTTAAAGTTTTTGAGGCAGCTGCGACGGTGGGTGGTGGTACCCGAACCCAAGAGCTGACGTTACCGGGCTTTCACCATGATGTGTGCTCTGCTATTCACCCGATGGCGGTGGGCTCTCCTTTTTTAAAAACACTACCGCTTGAACAGTATGGCCTGGAATGGATTCATCCTGCATATCCCCTGGCGCATCCGCTGGATGATGAGCCTGCTGTTATTATGCATCGTTCATTGAATGATACCATTCAGGAGCTGGGAGCAGACGCGCGTGCTTACCACGCACTCTTTGCACCTTATATCGAACATTGGGAAGAGCTTGCACCGGAACTGTTAAGCCCGCTAAATTCACTCCCTTCCCATCCGTTGTTGATGTCGAAGTTTGGATTAAGGGCACTGCGCTCTGCCGAAGGGCTGGCCGATACCTGGTTTCAAACCAAACGCGCAAAAGCTTTATTTGCGGGTCTTGCCGCCCACAGTATCCTTCCGCTGGATCAGATTTCCACTTCGGCTATCGGGCTGGTGCTTGGAATTATCGGCCATAAAATTGGCTGGCCCTTGCCCAAAGGCGGATCGCATAAAATTACCAAAGCTTTAGCCGCACATTTTGAATCTCTTGGGGGTGAAATTGAGACAGAAGCTAAAATAGAAACACTGCGCGAGCTGCCTCAGGCTAAAGTGATTCTTTTTGGCAATACCCCTAAACAGATTCTGCGCATTGCCGGCAATCAGCTGCCGGACTCATACGCGCATAAATTGCGATCCTTTAAGTACGGAGCCGGCGTCTTTAAAATAGATATTGCGCTCGGTGGTCCTATCCCATGGAAAGATGAACGGTGCGGACAGGCCGGAACGGTTCACTTGGGCGGCACTCTGCACGAAATTGTACAAAGCGAGCGGCAGATTGGCCAAGGCGTCTGTCCGCAAAAACCGTATGTACTGCTTACCCAGCAAAGCATGTTTGATAGCAGCCGGGCACCTGTTGGAAAGCATACTGTATGGGCCTATTGTCACGTACCCAACGGATCCACCCAGGATATGACCGAGCCAATTTTACGGCAAATTGAGCGATTTGCCCCTGGTTTCAGAGATCTTATGCTCGACTACCATACCATGAATACCAGCGCGATGGAAGCCTATAATCCCAATTATATCGGCGGAGATATAAACGGCGGCCGGCAGGATATCACTCAGCTTTTTACGCGTCCCGCCGGTTTGCTTAACCCTTATAATATTCCCGGCACTTCCATGTTTATCTGTTCTTCTTCTACTCCTCCGGGTGGTGGCGTTCACGGCATGTGCGGATATCATGCAGCGCAAGCAGCCCTGAAATATCTGGGGACAAAACAGGGCTAATCGAACAAATCCAGTTCCTGGTTTTCCCGGTACCCGGGTTCAAGCTCTCCTTTGCGAAATTTGTTTACGGCTTGGTGCGCCTGCCGAGTGGTTTCGGGTAATTTATAACCGGTCAAGCATTTTTCAATGATTCTTCGCGTATCATCAAAAGAAACACGGTGCCCCGGACTGATAAAGATCGGGGTTACATTTGCCCGGCTGCGGTATGCCATTCCTACCTTTTCTTTTCCGTCAACTATATATTTATAGGAGCCCTGGCTGGTATGCGGCTCATCATAAGTGCCGGTTAGAATGTTTTTTGCACATCCAATAGCAGGTTGATCGGCAAGTACGCCAAAATGCGTGGCAATGCCCATGCGGCGCGGATGGGCGATTCCGTGACCGTCAACAATCACAGCTTCAGGTTTTTCTGGTAGTTGATTCCAGGCTTTCATGAGTGCTGGTATTTCCCGAAAAGCCAGTAAACCCGGGATATAGGGAAAGTACACTTCCTTACGGGCAAGTGATCGTGCAACAACTTGCAGGTCGTGAAGTCGCAGCACTACAAAACCGGCGTATAAAATATTAGAGCCCCGGTTGAATGAAATATCGGCGCCGGCGATGGTTTTAATTTCTTTCGGCAGCGGTTCAATTGTAGTCTTTTGCCGCAGTTGATGTTGTTCTTGCACCGCTTCTTCTGGCGTAATATAATATTCGGATGCTTCCATTTGCCGGAGGTCAAATTTGATTTTTTAATGTATCAACCAATTGTATTTTAGAAATCATGCATGATTGAGTTACCTCCTAACAACAAATTGATCAATTTTATTCATGGATTCGAATGATTTCAGA
>JAFGWN010000178.1 GCA_016937115.1 Balneolaceae bacterium
ACAGGAATATAAACTAATTTTTTTGATCTTCGGGCTGATCCCCGGTTTCCGAAGTTAATTCTTTTTCAAAATTAAGCGTGTGTTCATAATCGGGGTTGACCAGGCATAAAACCTTGTGGCCTTCCTGGGGGAGAGGCAGATTGTCAACGGTGTAAGGAATCGCTTCCCGATTGTTGGTGATGAGAATCATAGGGATATGGTTTTCAGAAAAGGTTTCCTCAAACTCTTGTTGACTCAATGCCGAGTGAACGGGTATAACTTTAAAGCGATATCCTTCATCAGTAAGTTCATCAATTTTATCGAATGTAACGTTTTCATTAAAAAGGAATCGACCACTCAGGTTGTCGGGCATTTCACGGTCGCGCAAATGTACTTGTGTAGATGCCGGAAGCTGGAACACTTCTGAGCTTCCAAAGACGTTGCTGTAGCGAAGTACTGCCAACGAATTGACTTCATCATTGGGTGTAAGCGTCAAAAGCTTTCCGACCCCATCCAGGTTCAAATCTTCGATGGCATTTTCACCCAGCACATTTCCATAGTAGGTATTAAGTCCAAGTTTTCGGGTTTTGTTGATGTTAGACCAGTTGGAGTCAGCCAAAATCACTTTGAAATTTTCCTGTTTAAGCAGTTGTCCCAGTTCCCGGGCCCAAGGGTGTGCCCCAATTATCAGAAACCCGCGCGGCGTCGGTTTTTTAACATTGAGCCATTCGGCAACTTTCGATGCCGAAAGTCCATAGATCGCTACTGTACTAATGATCACAATTAGCACAATAGGGATGATTTGTTCCGCTTCGGCATAGCCGTTCTCAACCAGGCCAAGTGCAAACAGGGATGATATTGACGCCGCTACAACACCGCGGGGAGCCATCCAGCTTAGGAATAATTTTTCCTTGAAATGGAGTTTAGAACCCAGCGTTGACAGATAGACCGAGAGGGGGCGAGCAATAAGTATAAGAACACCCAGGAACACAAATATTTTCCAGTTAAGTACGGCGATCAACTCCTGTAGTTCAACTCGGGCGGCTAATAATATAAACAGTGCTGATAGTAAAAGAACGCGCAGGTTCTCCTTAAATTCAACGATATGGTGAATTCGGGCTGATTTTTGATTTGCCAGCGCAATACCCATCACCGTTGTAGCCCACAATCCCGACTCATGCTGAAGCATATCGGAAATACCGAATACCAGTACTACTATCATCAGGTTTACCGGATTCTGGAGGAAATCTGGCAGCAGGTATCTTCTGAGCAGCCAATAAATGATGGCCGCCCCGGCAAGGCCTACAAGTGTACCAAAGAATACGGTTTTAAAAATACTGCCTAATGCCAGACTTGTTGCTTCACCAAAGCTGCTGGTAAAAATCACCTCATAAACTAATACAGCTAACAAAGCTCCGATAGGGTCAATAACAATTCCTTCCCATTTTAATACTGAACTAACCTGTCCGGTTGGACGCACTTGTCGCAGTAATGGTATAATTACCGTGGGCCCGGTTACAACCAAGATTGCTCCCAGAAGCACGGACAGTTCAACACTCATATCAAAAAGATAGTAGGCCGAAATAGACACCAGCACCAGCGTTACAACCACCCCAATGCTCACCAGTTTTATAACATCTCCGCCAATATCTTTAAGTTCGGAAAACCGTAAGCTTAGTCCACCTTCAAAAAGAATAATACCAACCGACAGCGAAATGAACGGTGTAAAGAGGTCACCCATCACTAAATCGGGGTTAAGCAGTCCTGTAGCACCTGCTACAATACCCGCAATCAACAGCAGCAAAATAGCGGGTAGTTTTGTACGCCATGCCAGCCACTGAGCTCCAATGCCAAAAAAGATGATAGAGACGAGTCCTAAAAGTATTTGTTCAGCCATTGTTTCTTATGCTATAAAGCCGCCGTTAAAAATTTTGAATTTTAAAATAAAAAATAGCGGGAAAAATAAGAATTGTTTCCCAAAAAGAGTTTATTTGGCTGGTTGCATCTGTGGATTGGTTACCGGGCCGACAAGCTGAAAGTGAATTTCATTGTCATTTGTTTTACCGGGAAGAGTAATGCCTAACAGTTGTTCGATGTTCGTCAAAATATTAGTGAACTGTTCTGAAAGGTCGACCAGCGAAATGCGCAAAGGAGTAAATGCGCCACTATTCCAGGTAGAATCGGTTTGTACCGTGCCGCTGAACGTAGCGTTAAAAAGATCAGTAGAAGCAACGCCATCGGTAAGGTTAACTTGAGACGGATTCGGCATGGAATAAATACCTCCCAGGCTGTCGATGGGTATTGCATTTAACGCATAACCAAAACCCTGAATGAAAAAACCATATTTATTCTGGAATGATACAGGAGGTGCCCAGCTAATATTTTTGAACATAATTTTATGCGTGCCATCCTTACGCCATTGCGTCGTTCCTTTGGGCAAGTGAAACTGAAAGTAAGCGGTGTCGGCAGTAAAATTACCAATTGATGATTCCGGCTTTTTATAACGGCTGTTTATACCTCGAAAATAGATTTGGTGACTGTAATCGGTTGGCTTTTCGGTGAACAGACTCTGGAGTGCATCCCACATGTTGCCGTTGTAATCGATGTTGAGTGTATCAACGGAGAATTCCTGCAGCGATTCTCGGTTTACAAAAGAGACCCTGCTCAGATTCAGGTTCCCCTCTTCGAGCTTTTTTAAGCCCGACTCTACCCCTCCCAAATAGATGTTAAGAAAATCGAGATATCGTAAATCTACATTCATCCTTTGGGTGCGCTCGATATTAGATCCTTCAACAATTGTGATATCATTGAAAAGAATACCCCCGCTGAATGGTGATACCTCAATAGAGGAATACTGTACCGACAGAGCAGAGGGTGAAGCCTTCACTTGTTCCTGGATAGCTTTGTCAATCTGTTTTTCAGCCTGATTTGCCGCAACAAAATGGAAGGCAAAAAGTGCGACCAGTAAAATGAGAATAATGGCGAAGATAAATTTTTTCATGATAAACCAATTTATGGTTATTGATCAGAAAGCTTTTTAATGATAGCATCGAAATCCAGTGCCTGTTCTTCACTTTCTTTCATATTGCGCAACGTAAATTTACCTTTCTTAAGTTCGTTATCACCAACAATGATAGAGTAGCGGGCATTTTCACGGTCGGCATCTTTCATTTGGGCTTTAACCGATCGACCAATGTAATCCATCGTGGCGGATATATCCGCATTTCTCAACTTTGGCAGATGCTTGAGCGCCCATTTTCGGGCGTTATCACCGATAGTTACAATATAGATATCGACCGATTTTGGTTCAGCCAGCTCAATATCAAGTTCTTCACAGGCAATGAGCAGCCGTTCCATCCCTGCGGCAAAACCAACAGCGGGTGTAGGTTGGCCGCCTACTTCTTCAACCAGAAGGTCATAGCGTCCGCCGCCGCCGAGCGCATCCTGGGCTCCCAAATCCGGGCTGATAAGTTCAAAAGCAGTGCGTGTGTAGTAATCAAGCCCACGTACCAAGTGCGGATCTTCTTCATATGAAATGCCGAGGCTGTCGAGATGATTTTTTACTTCGGTATAGTGCGCTGCTGTTGCTTCATTCAAAAAATCGGTGATAATCGGTGCATCTTCAATAAACGGCTGGTCTTCTTCTTCTTTGGAGTCGAGGATGCGCATCGGGTTATTTTCAAACCGCTTCTGCGAAATATCACTGAGCTGATCCAGCTTGGGACGAAAGTAATCTTTTAGCGCGTTTTTGTAGGCTTTACGGCTTTCGGGATCGCCTACAGAATTGATCTTCAGCGTTGTATTGCTGATGCCTATGCGATTATAGATAGACATCATAAGGGCAATCATGTCCACATCGGCAATGGGGTCGTCAGCGCCCAGAATTTCAGCTCCAAATTGATGAAATTGCCGCTGCCGGCCTTTTTGAGGGCGTTCAGCACGGAACATCGGGCCGATGTAATACAGTTTTTGGGAACCGCCGCGCTGATCGAGGTGGTGTTCAACAAAAGCGCGAACTACCGGCGCTGTACACTCCGGACGTAATACGTAATGATCATCTCCACGTTCAAAAGCAAACATCTCTTTGGTGACAATATCAGTTAGTTCACCTACGCCCCGGGCAATAAGTTCCGTTTGTTCAAGGATGGGTGTACGAATTTCCTCAAAATTAAATTTCCGGGCTTCTTCATGAATAATTTGTTCCAGTTTTTGCCATTTGGGGGTTTCATCCGGCAGGATATCAACCATGCCCAAGTGCGTGGAAAATGTGGGTTGTGTCATGAATCAGGTATATCTATACATTTCGATTAATTCGTCTCAAGATAATAGTCTAAGCCGAAAAAACCTGATCCAATTATTGATAAAGGGTTGCTTTGTGAATTGTTTTATACAAAGCCGTAGATAAACACTACTTTCTAACTGATAGAAGGAGAAACTATCCGTCTCAATCTGTGTAAATCTTCGGCTTACGAATCACATTCCGGTAAGTACAATTTTACCGGTATTTTTATCATCCTGCATATACTGATGCGCTTTGTCTGTTTCTTTCCAATCGAACTCCTTATCAATAATTGGCTTCAGCACTTCTTCTTCAAACAGGCTGCGGGTATGGTTGGTAAAATCTTGGACAAGGTTGATTTTGTACGACTCCGTTCGGTTGCGCAGGGTAGATCCCATTATTTTAAGTCGCTTTTTCAGGATCGGGGCCAGGTTTATATTTTCAATTCTGTGTCCGCCTAAAAAAGAAAGGTAAACGATGCGTCCGTCGGTTTTTATAACGTCGATATTTTTTTCCCAATAAGGAGCACCGATAAAATCAATGATGAGATCAACCGAATTTTTGCCTAATGTACGATTGATCTCTTCGGCAAAGTTCTGATTTTTATAATTAAACGTGTAATCGGCTCCTAACTCCCTGCAGGTTTCAAGCTTCTGTTCCGTGCCGGCGGTTGTTATGATGCGGGCATTGATAAGATGCCGTGCAAGTTGTATAGCAGCGGTTCCAACTCCGCTGCCGCCGGCATGAATAAGTACGGTTTCAGCCCGTTGCAGTTCCCCAATCCATATGAGCGACTGGAAGGCTGTTAGAAATGTTTCCGGGATTGCGGCGGCTTCTTTAAACGATAAATTTTCAGGAATTGGCATCGCCATTTTTTCCGGCATGATGCAGTACTCGGCATAGCCACCGCCCGGCAGTAAGCCGAAAACGCCGTCGCCGGTTTTCCATTTGGTAACATTCGTGCCTGCTTCTTCAACAACGCCGGCTGCTTCAAGTCCAAGAATTTCGGAAGCGCCTTCCGGCGGCGGATATTTGCCGGCACGCTGGTGAAGATCAGCCCGGTTTAGGGCTGTGGCTCCTATCTTTATGAGAATCTCATCAGTTGCCGGCTCGGGTGTGGGAATATCCTGAATTTCAAGGGTAGAGTTTGCGCCGGGATTAATGACTTTAATCGCTTTCATAAATACCTATTTAGAAGATGGAAAAATATGGTGCCTGTATTTATTCCATGCACCAACAATCATGCCGTTAAAATCATCGGAGATGTTCATAAAGTAAATGGGACCAATGTACAGCAGGGTGATAATTAAAGAACGTATTACCAGATCAACGTATACGTTTATCATCAAGCCCACCTGACTGCTTAAAAATAGAATCACAGCACCAATCAACAGAATAATAACCATGGAAGCTTTAAATGGCTGCATATTAAAGTAGATTGCTACGAATATCACCTTCAGGAGATTATAGCAGAAAATGGCGCTTGCAGTTCCAATGGCAGCGCCTAAAATGCCGTAGGTTGGAATGAGCAGGTAGTTGAGGGTGATGGTTAACGAAATAAGAAAAAGGGTGGAGTAGAGATCAAATCGATAGCGATCGGAGTTTAATATAATTGCCCCATTAAGTCCGGTAGTCATATCAAAAAGGTTGGCGGAGGCAATGAGAATGATAACAATGCTGCCTCCTGCATAAGCCGCAGGCAACAGGCTCATCAGGTTGTCGAGATTGGCAATGACACCGCAAAAAAGTAGTCCCCCGGCGATGAGCTGGTTAAGCGATGATCGTTTATAGATATCAGCGATAAGCGAAAAGTTCTCTTCTTTAAATGCATCGGCGATGATGGGCGATGAGATATTATAGATCGATTTACGTGCAATGGTGATAGCACTGCCTACGTAAAAAGCAATGGCATAAATCCCGGTGTCTTCCAGTCCGGCCAGGGCGCTGAGCATGATGATGTCGATATTGGCGACGGCTATAGAAGCCACGCCACCCATAAAAGCAAAGCTCCCGTATTTTAAAAGATTTTTAGTAAGCCGGGAATCGAGAAAGTCAAAATCGGGGCGGAGACTGATGTCATGATTCTTAAATAAATAGATGAAAAGTATCACTAATATCACTGCATAATTGAGGACAAACAGCATCATAAACTGCTGAAAGCTGATCCATCCGGCGAAGTACAACACAAGAGAAAGAACTACCAGAATACGCAGGAAAACCTCATTCAAAAAAGTGGAAACCACAATGTTGTAGAGGGCTTTAATGAAGTTGGTAACCACATTAAAAAACAGAATAAAGAACACCATGGGGAGCAGCAACAGGTAGTAATCGATCAACAGGGCCGAGCGTTCTTCGAAATATTGGATAATGAAATCCTCACCGGCCAGCAATACGACTGCTAAAAGCAGAAAACCGAGGAATGGAATTGCTAAAGCAATAAAAAAGAATCCGTGATGATTCTTTTTGCGATCGTTAAAATAGGGGAAATACCGAATGATGGTATTGTTCATGCCCAGTTTAGCAAACTGGCTGGAAACGGCGGCCAGCGAAATGAGTACACGGGTGAGGCCGTACTGTTCAGCAGTTAAGATATTGGGGTACATCCAGATAGTGACTACAAAACCCAGTGCAACCCCAATGTAGGAGAAGATAGTACTTCGAACACTTTGTCGGATGATAATACCCAAGAAGCCAATATTTTAAGTTTATAAAAAAGAGAAGGTAATAATATTTTTAATCAATCTTAGGGCTTCAAATTGTAATAGAATCAAAGCGAAACAAATATTTTACAAGCGCAAAATTGTTGATACATTAGGGATTCATTGAGAAATCGTTCGGGAGTCGA
>JAFGWN010000179.1 GCA_016937115.1 Balneolaceae bacterium
AGAGTTTGGGAGGAATGCTTTCCTGCTGGTCTAACTGAATACTCCCTCCCAAGCCTATAAGCCCTCCATACTCTTCTAAAAGCCCCCCTGCCCCGCCGAGGCCTTTCTGATTTTCGGGCAACAGCGTAGCTCCCGACTGATATTCAACCGGACTAAGCAAAGCAACAAGGATACCGATTACCACAAATACAGCGGTAAATTTAAATATGAAGTGCCGGCGATCCCAGGCATGATCAGCCAGTGCCCTTAAATCGATCTCCTGGCTCCCTCTTTTCCCACCATCCGCTTGCGGCCAGTTATCAACCGGCACAAGCCGATATTCGCGGGGGGATGGATCGCCCCCGCCATTACTTTGATCATTATGTTGTTCGTTACTCAAATATAATCCCGTTTAACGTGTCTGCCATTTCAAAAAAGATTATACGGATTTTATGAAGATTTTGAAATCCACACTATTTAAGGTTTGATTGGAAAAACCGGAGTAATTTAGATTATCATCCCCGCGCCTACGGTCTCATTCGTGAACTCATCGATGATAATAAGGCTCCCTGTTGCCCTGTTTCGTTTGTATGAATCGTAGAAAAGGGGCTGCGTGGTGCGAATCTGTATTCTTCCGATATCGTTGAGCCCAATTTCTTTGTCGCCTTCAACCCGGTGCAGCGTGTTAATATTTACTTTGTATTTTACCTCTTTGATGATACACCGCGCATCTTTGGTGGTATGCTTGATGGCATATTTCCCGCCCGGCTTAAGCGGTTCTTTATTCAGCCAGCAAACCATCAGGTCAATATCCTGGCCAATGGTTGGCTGGTTGTCCGGCTTGATAATCATATCACCCCGGCTGACATCCAAATCATCTTCGAGGGTCATGGAAATGGACATCGGCTGAAATGCTTCTTCCTCCTCATTTTCAAAGGTTTCCACCGCTTTTATCGTTGAAGTAAAGCCCGAGGGCAGTACCATCACCTCATCGCCCGGTTTAAATACGCCACCGGCAATACGGCCGGCATAACCGCGGTAATCTGGATAATCTTTCGACTGCGGACGAATAACCCACTGCACCGGAAAGCGGCAATCAACATGATTGTAATCGCCATCGACCTGAACATTCTCAAGCGTATATAGCAGCGTGGAACCATCGTACCACGGCATGTTATCCGATTTATCAACCACATTGTCACCGTAAAGCGCACTGATCGGAATATACCGGATGTCGGGCACATTCAGCTTGGAAGCGAAGGTCTTAAATTGGTCCCTGATTTTTTCGTACTGCTTTTCACTGTAATCAACCAGATCCATCTTATTGATGCATAAAACGATATGCTTTATGCCCAAGAGTGATGCAATAAATGAATGGCGGCACGTTTGTTCAATCACCCCTTCCCGGGCATCCACCAGGATTACGGCCAGGTTTGCCGTAGAAGCCCCCGTTACCATGTTCCGCGTGTATTGTACGTGGCCGGGCGTATCAGCAATAATAAATTTACGCTCCGGAGTTGAAAAGTAGCGGTAAGCGACATCAATAGTAATGCCCTGCTCGCGTTCGGCAGAAAGTCCATCGGTAAGGAGCGCTAAATTCGTGTACTCATCTCCCTTGCGTTTACTTGATTCTTCAATGGCTTCCATTTGATCGTCAAAGATGGATTTGGAATCGTATAACAAACGGCCAATCAACGTACTTTTGCCGTCGTCCACGCTGCCAGCTGTCGTAAACCGCAGCAGATCCATATCCAGATATTTATTCGCTTCTGTGTTATTCGTACTCACTGATACAATTTTAAGTTTTGAATTTTTAATTATGAATTTTTCTGAGTTGACTTAACAATTGAGGTTAAAATTCGAACAAGCTCATTTGATTTTAATACCCACTCAGAAACGTTTATTTCAATAAAATCGCTTTGGTCAATTAGCCTCAACCAATAATTTGCCTCTCTGGCTTCCTTAGATGCAATGGACATTTTAGAAATAAAATCCTTTCGCGACTGTGCAGCTATTGCCTTTTCAACAACTGTTTTGAAAGTACAAATTCTTTTTTCTTAATAAGGCTGCGATTTAATTCAATTATATCTAATGCAAAATCGAAACTTTTTTACTTGGATAACATTTTCTTTACTCATGGTGATCTGAATTTAATCTGAAATTTATAAGTAAGACAAATACTTCAGATCATCCTTACCGATTAATTGAAAACTCAACATTCAAAATTTATAATTAGAAATATCCCTGCTTCTTTCGCTCTTCCATCGCCGCTTCCGAACGTTTATCGTCTGCACGATTTCCGCGTTCGGTCATCCGGGCCGATGCTACCTCTTCAATTATTTGAGGTACGGTTTTAGCGCCCGATAATACCGCTCCGGTGCACGTCATGTCACCAATGGTCCGGAACCGAACATCCTTTTCTTCGTAATTCTCATCATCCCTGAGCGTGATGTATTGATTTTTTGCTAAAAATACACCCTCCCTGTTGACAACATCACGTGAATGGGAAAGGTAAAGGCTTGGAATATCCAAGTCTTCCGCAGCGATATACTGCCAAACATCCATCTCGGTCCAGTTACTGAGCGGAAATATGCGAAAATGTTCACCTACATTTTTGTTTCCGTTAAACAAGTTCCACAACTCCGGGCGTTGATTCTTGGGATCCCACTGGCTGAATTCATCGCGGTGAGAGAAAAACCGTTCTTTGGCACGGGCCTTTTCTTCATCGCGCCGGGCGCCGCCAAAAGCAGCATCAAACCCGTGATCTTCGAGCGCCTTCAAAAGGGTCGGTATCTGAAGCTTATTGCGGCTGGCATTCGGGCCCGACTCTTCCTTAACCCGGCCGGCATCAATCATATCCTGTACTTTGGCCACAATCAGGTCAACGCCCAGCTCTTCCATAAGATCATCCCGAAATTGGATCGTTTCTTCAAAATTATGTCCCGTATCAACATGTAAAAACGGGAATGGGATCTTGCCCGGCCAAAAGGCTTTCTGCGCAATGCGAGCCATGGTAATAGAGTCTTTGCCGCCGGAAAACATCAGCACCGGTTTTTCGAATTGGGCGGCTACTTCACGCATTAGAAAAATTGATTCAGACTCAAGCTGACGAATGTGGTTTAATTTATAATACTGCATGGAACTATTCTGCTTCTTGGCGATTAAATTAAATGAGCTATTAAAAGCTGCTACCTATTTTGACGTGGAAGATAAAAAATCTAACACTTCCTGCACGGCCTCTTCAACAGATTTATTTGTGGTGTCGATAGTCAGTTCAGGATCTTCCGGTACCTCATACGGATCATCAATGCCGGTAAATTGTGTAATCTCTCCTTTCCGGGCTTTTGCATACAGGCCTTTTACATCACGGCGCTCGCACTCCTCCAGCGGGGTTGATATATATATTTCCGTAAAATCATCACAAAGATTACGAACAAAATCGCGCGCATCCTGGTAGGGTGAGATAAACGAACCAATTACAAAGACCCCATGTGTCTGCAGGCGGCTCGCAAGATACCCTACACGCTTTATATGATCCGTTCGCTCTTCTCGTGAAAACCCTGTCTTCGGAAAAATATCGCGAATAACATCGCCGTCCAGATGCTCTACTTCATATCCTTGCTGCTTTAAAATCTCAAACACCCGTTCCGAGATCGTACTTTTTCCTGAACCAGACAAACCGGTGAACCAAAGGACCGTAGGTTTGAATCTTTTTTCTGACGCCATTGATTTATATTAAATATTGAGTATTAAAATCCTATTACAAAGCCTTCATTTTTCAGATCCGGCTTATTATAACGCAGAGGGGAATTATGCTGGCCTTTTTTTGCAGAATTACGATAGATACAGTCCCCGGCAGCCACATCCCACTCCATGGTGGGACCCATGCGTGGATAGATATCGGCAATGCCCTGGGCCACAAGGCAAAACTTAAGCGAACTCCCGGCCGGAATCAGCGCTTCTATTTCTATACCCTGCTGTTTAAGATCATC
>JAFGWN010000021.1 GCA_016937115.1 Balneolaceae bacterium
AAGCGATTTTGGCTTCATTCGGGGCTGGTGAAAACATGGAATACGGCGGTATTTACAATGGATTTGTAGACAAAAATAATTTGCCGCCCCGCAAGTTTACCGTCGAAGATAATGTTCGGCTGGTACCGGGTGGTTCTTCTGTGCGGCGCGGATCGTATGTGGCGCCTGGAGTGATTATCATGCCGCCGGCGTACATCAATGTAGGTGCTTATGTTGATGAAGGAGCGATGGTTGACAGCCATGCTTTGGTAGGCTCATGCGCGCAGGTGGGAAAGAATGTTCATCTATCGGCCGGAGTACAATTGGGTGGAGTGCTGGAGCCGGTGGGTTTGGCACCGGTTGTCATCGAAGATGACTGCTTTATTGGGGCGGGGTCGGTAATTGTGGAGGGCGTTCAGGTTAAAAAAGGAGCTGTCATTGCACCGGGTGTAACACTGTCTAAATCCATTCCGGTATATGATTGCGTACGTAATAGAAAGCTCGAAAAGGGCGCGCCCATCCCCGATTATGCTGTTGTTATTCCGGGCAGTCGGCCGGTAGCTGGTGAGTGGGCTCAAAAAGAAGGGTTAAGTATGGCGTGTCCGTTGATCATTAAATATCGTGATGCGCAGAGTGATGCTTCGTTAGAACTGGAAGAAGCCCTGCGATAAAAACATATGCAGAATATGCATTGGTTTTACTTGTTATTAAAAAGTACCTAAATCTAAATTTTGAATGATTATGAAACTGTTTTCAAATTTTATTGCGACCTTTTTATGCTTGTTGATGGTTGCAAGCTGTTCGGCTAAGGAAACCCCGGATCAGCAAATAAGAGAAGTTGAACTCACCAAAGAACAAATCGCTGAATTAGAAACTGCTTACTTTGCCAGCGGCTGTTTTTGGTGTACCGAAGCCGTCTTCGAACGCGTGAAAGGCGTAAAGGAGGTGGTCTCGGGATATAGCGGAGGGACGAAACCCGATCCCACTTACAGCGAAGTAGCTTCCGGTTCTACCGATTATGCGGAGTCGGTTCGTGTGCGCTACGATCCTGATGTGGTAACGTATCGGCAGTTGGTTGAAGTGTTTTATGGCTCGCACGATCCTACGCAATTAAATCGCCAGGGACCGGATGTTGGTCCGCAGTACCGCTCGGCTATCTTTTATCAAACCGAAAAAGAATTGTCTATTGCCAAAGAAATAAAGCAAAAGCTTGAAGAAGCCGGCAAATACGACAAGCCAATTGTGACGAAGTTTACCAAATTTGAGAAGTTTTACAAGGCGGAGAAGTATCATCAGGGATATTATGCTGCGCATCCCAACGACTCCTACATCAGAAATGTATCGCGCCCCAAGGTTGAGAAGTTTGAGAAGGAATTTAATCACCTGCTGAAAGAGGAGTACAAGCAGTGATGCCTATACAACGCTTGTCTTGGTAGCTATTGCCAGGCCTTTGGTAAATGCCTGAATGACGGCTTCAAGCGTATCCGGTGAAGCGCCTTTGGAGACCCATTCCTGGTCCTGGTTGGTGAGTGTGAGCGTCACCATTACCAGCGAGTCGGTATCAGGACTTAGAATTTCGACCTCATGGTTTTTGACATGGAGCGGGAACACGTTATCGGTTTCGGCTTTGATAGCGGTTAAAATAGCGTCGATAGGCCCTACACCTTTTGCTTCGGTGGTAACTTCATTGCCTTCGATATCGAGTTTTACTGTGGCATGTACCAACCCGTGTTTGCGCATCGTAAGTTTATAGTCCAGCACTTCGACAGGATATTCCAGATCAAGATCTTCATTGAAAACAAGCGATTGTAATACTTCTATCTCATTGTTACTTAATGTTTTACCTTTCTTGTTGATGGAAGAGACGTAGTCGTCATACAGTTTTTTATGGTCTTCGTCCATTTTGAGGTTGGCCATAAATGTATCGCGCGATTTGCCCCACGATTTTTTCTGCATTTCAATAAAGCCCGAGTTGATATAGTTGATTACTTTATTGAGGTCGGGAGAAAGTACCGGTGAGGAGAGAGAATGCTTCGCTACAACGCCCGTGTCTTTCAGGCCGGCACCGGTGAGGATGAACACGCATTTTTTCCCCTCAAAAACCTCTTGGTTATTTTTAAATGCCGCAAGCGGAAGGGCGCAGGCAGGTTCGGTAAAGTGACCTTCTTCGACAGCCATCTCTTTCAGAGAGTCCAGAATTTCGTCTTCAGTGACGGTATAGGCCAGTCCGTCGGTATTTTCAATGCCTTCCAGCACCTTGTAGAAATCAACCGGATCGGAAGCGGCAACCGACTGCGCCATGGTATTGACCTGCTTTTTAATAATTTTCTCTTTTTTAAAGATACCCTCAACCACGGGTGAGCTTTGCTCGGGCTGAATGGCCACCATGCGTGGGATGCTGTCAATTTTTCCGGCGGCTTTCAATTCATAAAACCCTTTGCATATAGCACCGAAATTAGTGCCGCACCCGATGGGCACAAAAATAAAGTCAGCATCAGCACCGCCTTGTTCCAGTAGTTCATACGAAAATGATTTTTGCCCCTCTTCGCGGAATACATAATCGCCGGCCAGATAGTAGTTGCCCGATTTGGCAAACTTACGGCAGAGTGCTTCACATGCACTAAAATCACCTTTTATGCGAATAATATTGGCATCGTAAATACTGGCCTGGGCGATCTTCGCATCGGTTGTTTTTTCGGGGACAAATACAAAGCACGGAATTTTAAAATAGCACGCATAGGCTGCTACGGATGCCGCCATATTGCCTGTTGAAGCGAGACAGATGGCATCGGCGTCCAGCTCTCTCGCTTTCTGCACTTCAATATAGCTGCCACGGTCTTTAAAGCATCCGGTTGGATGCTCAAACTCAAGCTTGGCCCAAAGATCAGCATTGTAGGTTTTGGAAAGCCGGTCCAGCTTTTTTAGTGCCGATGGTTTCGTTTTCAGCGGTTCGGGCACCAGCGAATCAAGAGGGTATTGAATCAATTCAGTGGGCTCATTATAATGAACCCGCAAAACACTGTCGCACTGCGTGCAGTACGTCGTAGTTTCTTTAGCAGAATTAAGATGATTATTGGCTACACATCGCAGTTCGTATCCGGTGTTGGTGCTTTTCATGAGGCAATATTTCGGTTTTAAATCATTGATGGAAAATACGAATCACTTTGTTGATGGTAAAGTAAAGTGAATGTTACGATTTTTTAAACGGAACCAGTGATATTTCATCAAAATCGAGATCGAGCTCATCCAGCACCGGTTCGGCTACTTCCGATATTTCGGCTTCGGTTAGCTCATCAAGCCCCTCGATTTCGATAAACAGGATATTCCGGTGGCCGGCAACATAATATCGTGCTTTATCAGCCAGAAAACACTGACGAAGCGTATCAACTAAAATTTCGATATCCTGCTCGTACGCCTCGTAATCTTCGTCTGTAATTTCTGCCATAAATTTAGGTATTGCGTATTCGGTATTTCGTATTCATTTTAAGCCTGAACTTAGAAATGAAGCGAACAATACGCAATACGAACTATTAATAAGATTTATGAATGAATCGGTACGCCTTCTTTGTGACATTGCTGCAAAAGATAAAAAACTTATTATCGGGTTGATGTCCGGCACTTCGCTGGATGGCCTGGACATCGCACTCTGCGAAATATCCGGGACGGGAGCCCAAACGGAGTTGTCATTGCGAGAATTTACGACGATTGCCTACCCGAACGAAGTTTCAGATCGACTGAAACCAATTGTTTCGGTTGAAGGCGTCTCGCTCGAAAAAGTGTGTCTTATAAATTCGTGGCTGGGTGACTATCACGCTGATTTAATTATTGAAGCCCTCCAGGGATGGGAAATGGAACCGGCAGAGATCGACTGTATTGCCAGCCATGGGCAAACGATTTATCATGCTCCCATTACCCATCATCAGGAAAAGAGCATGCCCAATGCCACGCTGCAGATCGGGGATGGGGATCATATTGCGCGGAAAACGGGCATTCTCACGCTTAGTGATTTTCGGCAGAAGCATACAGCTGCCGGCGGTGAAGGAGCCCCAATGGTAGCAGTTACCGACGAAATGCTCTATTCAGATGCACAACAGTCGCGGTTGCTGTTAAATATAGGCGGGATTGCCAATTTCACCTATCTGCCTTCAGCAAAAAGTGAGCAAGAACCGGTTACAACCGACATCGGGCCGGGCAATACATTGATTGATCAATGCATGTATATACTTTTTGATGAGCCTTATGATAAAGACGGAGGGGTAGCGGGTGAAGGAATGGTTCATCCCGAATTATTAAAAGTGTTGCTGGATGATCCGTTTTTTGACCTTCCCGTTCCGCGCACAACGGGACCGGAATTGTTTAATATGGCCTGGGTTCGCAGGCATCAGCAAAAGGCGGGTATTGAAGATGTTGCTGCTGAAGATATGGTAGCAACATTAACGTGGCTATCGGCTCAGACAATTGTCAATGCAATTGGGAATGTATGTGGCGAAGATCACCCGGAAGTGTATCTGAGCGGGGGCGGTATGCATAATTCCCAACTGGTTGGCTGGATCGAAGAGTTACTG
>JAFGWN010000180.1 GCA_016937115.1 Balneolaceae bacterium
TCCGAACACGCCCGTGACCCCCCGCTGCGCCCATGGTACTGCCATCAGGCGGTAGAGTCGGTCGACGCCTCCTCACTTTTTTTTATTTTGCCTTTCTTATTCTTAAAATCGGTGCCATTCTTTATTTATATTATGTTAAAGTGTTTTCTAACAAGTGTTTATTTGAGTATATTTTAGTTTAAAATGCAGGCAAGTTGCTCTAAAGTGTGATTAGCAGATAAACTGTCTTAATGTTTTTAATATCAGAATGGTTATATGAGTTTTAATCAATTTATTCAACCCTACAAAGAAAAACTTAGGCTTCTATTTCGAGAAGAAGGGGATATAAATAAAATTAGCCTTAAAAGGGGATTGCCAGAAGAGATGCTCCATGAAATTATGGATTGCAAGCCCCTCTCAGTGTTTATACCTGAAGAATATGATGGACGGGGTGTGAAAACCCATGAAGCTTTGGCTATGCTGGGAGCAAGTTCGTACGAATCTTTACCGCTTTCCTTGATGATGGGGATTAACGGAGCTCTGTTTTTGCAACCGGTTGCAAATTATGCAAAAGACGAGGTAAAAGCACCAATTTTTCATCGCTTTATGGAAGAACAGAATATGGGAGGGCTGATGATAACAGAACCAGACTATGGCTCAGATGCTCTTCGAATGGAAACCTCTTTCCAAATGAATGAAAATAGTTCCTCTTATCACATTTCAGGGACAAAACATTGGGGTGGATTGACAGGACAAGCTGATTATTGGCTCATTACAGCCAGAAAAAAAGGTAAAAATGGAAATCTTGGTAGAGATATCTCATTTTTTATCCACGACACCCGGAACGGTGGAATTGAGGTTGAAGAGTATTACAAAAATCCTGGCTTGTATATGCTGCCTTACGGGCGAAATAAAATTGATATTACTGTACCCGAAAACCATAAACTGCAACCCAAAACTATTGGCATAAAAATGATGCTGGATATTCTGCACCGGAGCCGGCTGCAGTTTCCGGGGATGGGAATCGGTTATTTGAAAAGATTACTGGATGAAGCTCACAAACATTGTAAAGAGCGGTTCGTAGGGGGGCAGAGCCTTTTTAATTACGATCAGGTTAAAAAAAGGATTACCCGATTGCAGTCATCGTTTACCATTTGTTCTGCCATGTGTGCCTATACCAGTGAGCATATAACGATTGATAAGGATGTATCTTCAGCAAACGTTTCGGCCAATACTATAAAAACAGTTACGACTGATTTGATGCAAAATGCTGCTGATTCACTATTGCAGCTTATGGGTGCCAAGGGATATCGTCTTGATCATATAGCCGGCCGGTCGTTCATTGATAGTCGTCCGTTTCAAATTTTTGAAGGGTCGAATGATATTTTATATCAACAGATCTCTGAATCGGTTATTAAGCTGATGAGAGGATTAAAGTTGACGAATCTTTATGAGTTTTTAAGCGAATATCGTCTTACAGAACAAGCAGCCGACTATTTTAAAGATGTTCTTAATTTCGAGCTGGATACAAAAATGGCTCAGGATAAACTCGTAGAGTTGGGGCAAATTTTAAGTCGAATCATCTCATTGCAATTTACACTCAAGCTGGGCGAAAAGGGATTTAATCAGCAATTGATCCAAAGTACGGTTGAAACCTTAAGATCGGATGTTCGTGGAATGATGGGATCTTTTAGAACGGATGATGATTCCAAAGTAGTTGAAAATTATGAAGAATCCAGTTCCTGGCTACAGGTTTTTTCTCCCGTTCCTGCGTAGATAACACTTCTTTTGGGTTGTTAAAATCTGTTGAGAAGATGGATAAAATTATCGTATTAACCGGTGCAGGAATGAGCGCAGACAGTGGCCTGCAAACGTTTCGGGATGCCGGTGGGCTTTGGGAGGGATACGATGTGCAGCAGGTGGCTACGGTGCAGGGATGGGAAGACAACCCCGAAATGGTCTTGGAGTTCTATAATGAACGCCGCAAGCAAGCTCATCAGGCTTCGCCTCATGAGGGGCACAAAGCCCTTGCCAGGCTCGAGGAAGATCACGAGGTAACGATTATCACACAAAATGTGGATGACCTGCATGAACGCGCAGGTTCATCAAACGTTATTCATTTACATGGGGAGTTGAATAAAGTCCGCAGTGTGACTGATCCCTCTATTATCAAAGATATCGGTGGTGATGCAATTGAGCTGGGAGATACGGCCGAAGACGGTGGCCAATGGCGCCCCCATGTTGTTTGGTTTGGCGAAATGGTGCCTAATATGGAAATCGCCGCTGAAATTCTTCCTACTGCTGATATTTTATTTGTTGTTGGAACCTCATTAGTGGTATATCCCGCGGCAGGGCTGGTTGATTATGCTCCCCAATCAATTCCAAAGTATATCGTTGATCCCAATAATCCTGAACTCTATGATGATACCGGTTGGAAGCATATTCAAGAACCAGCGGTCACAGGAGTACCGAAACTCGTGAGCCAGTTTATCGAAGGATAAAGGAAAACGATTTTTGTATTTTCATTAAATTAAATTTTAAAGAACCAACGCACATTCATGGCCAACAAAAAAGCATCAGAAGAAGAGAAAGAAGTATTAGAAAAGTATCTTCTGCAATTTTTGAATATTGAAAAACGCTTTCCATTACTGCCTGGAATTGAAGATACTTCAGCAGTAGCGAATCTCATGGGGTTGGAGGAAGAAGAGTTTTTAAAGCTTCGAAAGCGGTTTAAAAAGAATGCACACGAAGCTGCAATTGAACTGCTTGAAGACAAAGAAGTAAATGAGTGGCTGGATGATTTGCCTTTTAAAGGAGATGAAACAATTGTAGCTCTTGGCGATTCTATAACAGATGATCTGCAGGGCTGGTTTGGTATTTTTAAACATGTGCTTGAGATTAGTATTCCTGAGGCAAATTTCACCTTTGTAAACAGTGGAATTTCTTATGATACCAGCACAGATGCGCTCAAACGATTAAATCGTGATGTATTAGCCCATGAGCCCGACTGGGTAATTGTAGCGCTTGGCACGTTTGATATGCAGCGTTTACAGGTAGCCCCCGATCGTCCGCTCGTGTCACTGGCCGATTATTGGGAAAATACCAATACCATTGAAGCAGCGGTAGCAGCGGTTACCAAGAACCCGCTGGTTTGGATTACACCACCGCCCGTAATTTCAGAAATGCTGCAAGAAATTCGGCTTTTCAATTTTGATCTTTATGAAGACGACCTGAAGGGCGTTCGGGAAATTTTAACGGGCAAAAAAGGATATATTGTGGATCCTCTGGGAACCCGAATGGGGGATGGAGAGGGACCCGAAGCCTGGAATTACTTGAGCGATGGTCTGCATCCTTCTGTTTCGGGCCATGTACAAACCGTAAAAGAATTGCTTCGTCACCTAACGCAAACCAAAGATCCTGAGGAGGGATCGCAACTGGAGCCACCTGAAGAGTACGAAGGTTAAAGCCCTACGTTTATATTTAATAGCTGAACACCCATATTGTAGTTTGTTTTAATAGCGTTAGTCTTAATTTCTTTTTGAGAAAATATAGTGGGGTGAATTAATCCAATATTTACTTTATCTGATGAATTGGAAAGCTGAACCAACCCTTCTGCATGGTTTAACTTTTTTGAATTAGAAAAAGCCTGCAATTCATTCGGACCTTCAGCCAGCACAAAAGCATCAATCAGTCCGAAGCCAAATCCCAGCCATGCTCCGGCACCGCTTCCATATTGGACGCCGGTAAGAATGGGGTCGTTTGCTATAAGCGAAATAGCACCTCCGATCGTAGCTCCGCCCACGGCACCATAAAAGGTATCTAACAGAACAATAATGGTGCTATTGCGCCCATCATTGAAGGTACCGGAAATGTAAAATTGTTGTCCTTTGGGTACAATTGAGTTGTCATATAATCCTATCCCTGCTCCATAAAGAACCCCAAGACCAACGCCAACACGAATGGGAGCAATATCGCCCGAGTTTTGCAATGCCATTGTTGCTCCGCCCAATGCGGCCCCATTTGCTGCTCCATTAAGCAGATCCCCGAAAAAAAGTTTCACTGATTGTGCTTGCGATTGCTGAACTCCCAATCCCAAAACAATCGCTAAAACAATTAAAATACTTCTGATAAATTTCTTCACGGCGTTTTTGTATTTAAATTAATAATGCAATGTAATATAGGAAAAACATCAAGAGGGATTACGTAATGCTACAGGTAGCACTTTTCCATTGTAGAAGGTTGATCCATTTAGAGCAAAATCGGCGATATAAGTTCCCATTTCTTCAGGAGAAACATCGGCCTCAAAATCAGGAAAAGCAGTTTTGAACATTTTAGTTTGAACCGATCCGAGGCATAAGGCGTTTACGCTTATCACTTGTTCGCTTAATTCTTCAGCCAGGCATTCGCTTAAGATACTTACTGCACCTTTAGCCACGCTGTATGCTGTAAGGCCGGGAAATTTATCACTTCCCTGAAAACCACCCATACTGCTGATATTTACAATATGGCTTCCCTTATTCAGCACTGGAACAGCAGATTTAATCAAATTTATTACAGACATAAGATTTACATCAAGCATGTGTTGCCAGTCGCTTCTCGACAACTCCATGAATGGTTTATTGATAAGTGCACCGGCATTATTAATAAGAACATCAATTCCCGATATGCTTTCAGATAAATATTTTGCAAGTTCATCAAGCTGCTGCGTACTTGTCAAATCAACTTGAAAAAAATCTATATTATCAGGAAAGGCATTCCGTAACTTTTTAAGCTCTTTTTTTGAACGTGCAACGGCTATGACATTATGATCTTGTTGAGCTAAGGATGTCGAAATTTGATATCCAATACCGCGGCTCGCGCCGGTAACAAGTATATTTTTAGTCATTATAAATGATGATTTTTATGTAAATGTAACAACGGTTTAAGCTAAACCCAAGAGCACGAACTTTATGAAAGTTTTACGGTGATGCTTTGGTTAAAAGAGTTAATTTGCTCATATTTAGGGGACTTTAAATCGAGAGAGAGTATAGCTAAAATATTACAGAAATTATTACATACGACTGAGATTATTATATGTTTGATAGCTCAAAACGCCCTCTGCTACCTTCAAATATAAAAAATTTAAATCCTTATGTAGCAGGGAAGACCATCGCCGAAGTGCGCAATGCATATCAACCCGATCGCATTTCAAAACTGGCTTCAAATGAAAACCGATTGGGTTACAGCCCCCTTGTTGAATCAGCGGTAAAAGAAGCGCTAAAAGAGATTCAAGATTATCCCGATCCGGTATCTCGTCGGTTGAGAGCGGCACTTGCTAAAAAAAATGGTGTAATGCCTGAAAACATTATCGTTGCCGCCGGTTCGGAAAGTATCATTGCTATTTTGTGCCGTACGTTTTTTAGAAATAATGAAGAAGCCATCACTGCCGATGCCACTTTCGTCGGTTTTTTTGTGCAGGCGAATATCAGGGGAATCAACCTTAAAAAGATTCCGGTGACCGAAGATTTCAGGTTTGATTTAGATGCA
>JAFGWN010000181.1 GCA_016937115.1 Balneolaceae bacterium
CCTCAATGCAAAACTGATTATTGTGGGCACAAAGGGTGAATCCAGCCTGAAGCGGATTCTCTATGGTAATGTAACTTCAAACGTGATTCTTGAATCAGATATTCCGGTGTTTACCGTTCCCGCAAACAGTAAAAAACCTTACCTGGATCGTTTTATTTTTGCCACGGATTTTCGGGACGGTGATCTGGATTCACTGCAGCGAACAGTCGATTTTGCCCGCCCGTTTAATGCAGAAATTCATGTACTGCATATAGAAGAATCAAACGGCATCGACTCGGAAATAAAATTCCGCGGATTTTGTGATTTGGTTCAGGAGAAAATCGATTATGAAAACCTGATGTTTAAAAACATAAAATCCGAACGGTTTTCGAAGGGAATTTCTGAATATCTTAAAGATCATCCTGTATCACTGTTGATCATTACCCGCTACAAGAAAGCATTTTTAAAAACATTACTTTGGGCTAATACCACGCAAGAATTGACGTATCATACCACGGTGCCTATGCTGGTTCAAATACCCAAATAGTATGAAGTCTTTCTTATCGGGTTGAAGTGAGTTCAGTAAAACGGATGTCCCCGTTTTGTTCAATGCTATATTCATAAATTGTCCTTCCCATGATGTGGCCATCTTCATACTCAGCAATTACCCATTGGCTGCCCAATACCAGGATATTTGCGAAACGCATAGTGCCCCCTAAAACAGGTTCTAACGGAATTAAGTCAGGTTTTTCGCGAAGCGACTGTTTGATATAAGCTTCAGGATTTTCAATTCCTTTTCTAAGTAATACGCGTCCCTCGATTGAAGTGTTGAACCAGGGATTCTCCATCTGGCCTTCATCAATAACCTGCTGCAGTGAATCAATTACTTGCTCCGCAGCTTTCAAGTTTGCCTTCAAGGAATCAACCTGTACCTGAGGTTGGGCCGGCTGATTACCACCCGAGCAGCTCACGCATATAAAAACTAAAATAATGATAACAAGCGTTTTCATATCATACCTATTCTGATTCCGGCCATTCATCCATCACTTTTATATCCGAAATAGAGTATTCACCCCTGTTACCGCTCAACATAATACGACCATATTTTTGATAATCTTTCCAAGGCTGCACAAAGCGAGGGGCATCCATATTAGCTTTTGGAAAATAGGCCCACTGGCGAACCAGATAATCCGCGGTATCAACATAAACATAATACCTGTTTTCGGGTGTTACGCCTACACTGTCGAACGTAAGCTGTAGTTTATGTGCAGGCTCACCGGTTTGCATGGTATCCAGGCCCGTGTACTGCAGGGTAACCCCGCTGTCTTTTAGCTTGTACGGCATCAACAGCCAGTACGAATCATTTGCCCACATCTGGTAGCCGAGGTTTACGTATTTTTGAACCGAATCGGGGTGCGTCATCTCTATTCCATTTTTAGTTACCGTCCCCTCTTTCGAGTTTACATTAAAATCGATCACCAAATTTTGTTCTGGTATCTCAATACGATCCCGTCCGGTTTTTTTATTCCATGTATGGATACGGCGACCAAAGAAGTTCCAGCTTATAATTTTTGTCTGATCCCAATTTTTTCGCCCGCCCATAGCTTCCATTACACTATCGGCAATGGCAATAGCTTTATCATCCGATGCCTCCATATTAAAACCCGCGGCAGCAGGATTGGCTTTACGTTCGGTTGATTGATCGTTAGACCGGCATCCTAAAATAAGAATGAAGCTAAAGAATAGTGTTAAGATACGTTTTGACATAACAGCTCAGCTTTTTGATATGATTAATTTAAAATCATCTTAATGTTCTATGCGCCGGAACCAATATCACCGGTCTTGTTCTTTCGTGCCGTATATTTTTGTTTAACTTTGTGCAAAGATTCTTCCAGATTAACATCCGTTTCGTTTGCAAGGCTTATCAAGCTATAAAGGCAGTCACCAATTTCATCATTGAAATCATTGGATAGCGACAGATCTTCTTTCCCATAGTCGGAACCTTTCAAAATTTCTTTGGCTACTTCTCCCATTTCGGAATAAAGATCCAGCAAACGACTTTTTGGATCAATATTCAGATCATTTTCCTCATTAAATTGCGCAATCTCTTCGGCTAATTTATTCAACTTCATATCAAAAACGTAATCATTTTGCTATTCAGTCATTTTATAAAGCATCTTAATTTCTTCTGGCCAGCGTTCAGTATTAGGAGTTTCCAGTATCATGGGAATTCCATCAAACCGCGTGTCCCGCATCAGAAACTTAAACCCTTCAATACCAATTTCGCCTTCACCAATGCTGTCATGGCGATCAACCCGACTGCCCAATGCCTTTTTAGAATCATTCAAATGCATCCCTTTCAAATATTCAAAACCTACCGTTTTGCCAAACGCTTCAAACGTTTTTTGGAAACCTGCTTCTGTCGAAAAATCATATCCGGCGGCCCAAGCATGGCACGTATCAATACAGACGCCCACCCGGCTTTTATCTTCGACCTGATCAATAATTTCAGCAAGCTGCTCAAAACGGTATCCCAAAGCTGTCCCCTGTCCGGCTGTATTCTCAATAACCGCAGTTACGCCCCGGGTTTGATTCAGCGCCCAGTTTATCGAATCCGCAATGGTTGATAAACACACGGTCGGCGAATGCTTGTTTAAATGATTACCGGGGTGAAAATTCAACAGTTTTATGCCAAGCTGTTCACAGCGCTGCATTTCATCCAGAAATGCGTTCCGGGACTTCTGTAATTTGGCTTTCTCCGGGTGTCCCAAATTAATCAGATAACTGTCATGCGGAATTACCTGATCCATGGAATAGCCCAGTTCTTCACAATTTTTCTTAAAGCCCTCAATATTTTCAGAGCTGAGGGGTGGCCCCTCCCACTGGCGCTGGTTCTTGGTAAACAGTGCAAACCCTTTGGCTCCAATTTCATGTGCGCGGAGGGGCGTATGTTCTACACCGCCTGCCGCGCTGACGTGCGCTCCGATATATTTCATTTGCAATATTAACTTAGGTATTCACACCATCACCCGGGTGATGGCATAAGCAAGAACGTTTAAAATTAAATGGCCGGCTCTTCAGGGAGCGTATATTCCCGTCCCTCATTCTCTTTTTTCAGCCACTCCATCAGCGGGTCAAAATAATTGAGCATCGGTTCGGCACTGATTTCACTGCCGGTCATATCTTTGATTAGCTTACGCCAGTCTTTTGTGGCACCCGGGCGCATCAGGTTGCTTAAAAATTGCCCCACACCTGGCTTTGCATAATAGTTGGTGGCATGCACATCCTGATTCAGGATTTCATTGGCGATATGATCATGCAGCTGGAACAGAATGATATAAGACATCGCATAATCGTAATACTGCGCCGCATCATTGATGATATGCGTTTTTGAAGCGGCATCTGTGTAGGTTGAATCACGCTTGCTCGGTGGTGCTATGCCCTGATACTTCCGTTTCAGCTCCCACCAGCGCTCGTTGAATTTGCTCTTCGGGAGGTTTTCTGCATATAAATCGTGCTCAAAATTAGACATCACCCCGGAAGAGAACGGAATAAATACAATGTAATTTAATGCCTCTTTCAGCAGTTGTTTGGTTTGATTCGTCTGCGTGTCTTCCGATAAAATACCGATGCTTTCCAGGTATGGCTTTTGCATAGATGCCAGCCCCATCAGGCTGCCGATGGCTTCATGGAACGCTCTGTTGGCACCTGTTCGCAGCAGCAGCGGCACATCGGGATTGCTATACGCCATAAAATAGTAGACGTGCCCCAATTCGTGATGCGTGGTTTCGTACCACTCGGCATTGGGCTCCACGCTCATCAGCGAGCGTACATCATCTTCCAGATCAAGATGCCAGGCCGATGCGTGATTATTCTTTTTATAGTCAACACTATCGGGCAGCGGATACAAACTTGATTTTTCATAGAATGACTGCGGGAGCTCTTCAAAACCAAGGCTCACGTAAAAATCTTCAGCAATTTGCACCAGTTCTTCGCCCGACTTCTTGTTCAGCTCTGCATTTAAATCGGCACCTTCTACATTAATCATGGCATTCCAGTCCTGTCCCCATCGGTTGGGCACCCAGTGGGCCGGCAGCATTTCGGGAACTTCATCAACGCCATACTTCTCGGCTAACTCGTACCGGGCGTACGTATGTAGTTCGCGAAACAGCGGGTAGAGTTCACGATTGAGCCGATCCATCAAATTCATCATTTCCTCTGTGGTCATCCCATATTCCGATACCTGATATGCGAAATAGTTATCGTAATTGAGCGCCTGAACCGTCTGGTTGCGCAAGTCACGAACCTTAGCAAGACCGTCCTTTAATACTTTTCCTACTTCTTTGCTGCTTTCCCATGCCTCAAGCCGCTCATCCGGATCAACCGATTCCTTTAAAATACGGTCAATTTCGTTGGTTGATACCGATTCACCCTGAATTTTATAATCAAATCCGAAAAGCTTGTTGTTGAGCTTATTCTCCAGCCGAATACGCTCACTTACCAAAGAATCCACAATTTGCGGATTGTTGGCGGCTGCATATAGAACAGCATCCAACTGCTTCTTTTGAAGATCAGTAAGCTGATCTTCGTTCTCCATAAGCTCCTGTGCTTTCTCGATATTTTCCTCACTGCCGGTAAAATTTGCAAGTGCTTCGTTTGCTCGTTGCACTTTGTTAGCCGTAGCTGTATCCCCTTCCACAATGCGGGTATTGGCTTCCCACTCTGCTTTAGCTGATGTATAATACAATTGCTGGAATTCCCGGGAGTAACTATCGAGGAACGTCTGTGCTTGTTGCTGCACTTCCTGGTCGCTTTGTCCGCAGCCCCAAATTAAAAATAAAGAGGCGACTAAATAGATAGAGCGTTTTAACATAACTATCCAGTTAATGATAAATTGAGTTTATTTCATTTTATGAAAGGTATGGTACACATTCAAAATACACAATATAATTTCCGTTTTTTCGCTATGTCCGGGAACTGATAACAAACTCCATAACAGTCACTCCTTCTTAATTTTATCATTAGTTTAATATCATTATATACAACTACTTAACCCATGTTAATTAATTCCAACTAATTCTCCTATACCTTTTTAATGATACCATTCTTAAACCCAGCGATTTGTTTTAAACACCAAATTGACAATATGTTTTAGACACGCAAATTCTTTATCTTCAGGAATAATAAATGTTTTTAAATTAATTCTATGTCTGCCACTACGAGTACATATGATTGGAATAAAACAATTCCGATTGATCAAGTCGGAGTTGAACAGCGTGTTGACCGGCTTAACTCACGCAGTATCAAAAAAGATTCTAAAATTCAGGCGCTGAAACTGGCGCTTAGCATGATTGATTTAACGACGCTGGAAGGTATGGATACCGAAGGAAAAGTAATTCAATTGTGCCAAAAAGCATTGCGGCCACACATTGAACAACCTGATTTACCCAAAGTAGCCGCCATTTGTGTATACCCCAACATGGTCAGCGTTGCCAAAAAAGAACTGCAGGGAAGCGGTATCAATGTAGCAAGTGTTGCAACTGCCTTTCCAAGCGGCATGGCGACGCGTAAAATAAAAATTGAAGAAACAAGACAAGTTGTTGCCGATGGCGCCGATGAGGTTGATATGGTCATTTCCCGCGGCGCTTTTCTCAAGGGCGAATACGAATATGTTTTTGACGAAATTTCCGCTGTAAAAGAAGCGTGCGGTTCAGCTCACCTGAAAGTAATTCTTGAGACAGGTGAACTGCAAACCTACGAAAATGTCCGCAAAGCCAGTGATATTGCTATGCACGCCGGTGCCGATTTCATTAAAACATCAACTGGAAAAATTAGTCCGGCTGCTACCCAGCCTGTTACATTGGTTATGCTGGAAGCCATTCGTGATTACTTCTACAAAACAGACCGGATGGTAGGTATGAAGCCTGCAGGAGGTATCAGAAAGGCAAAACAGGCGATCCAATATTTGGTCTTGGTCAAAGAAACGCTTGGAGCAGCCTGGCTTACCCCCGACTATTTTCGATTTGGCGCAAGTTCACTAACCAATGATCTTTTAATGCAAATTATCAAGCAGCAATCCGGTGTCTATCAAGGCCCCGATTATTTTTCAAAAGACTGAATAAGGCTTAGATATTTTATTCGATAAATTATGGCTGATAAAGAACAGACAACCGACCTTCAGGAGAAGCCTTTTAAACCGAGTTCTCCCTCATCAAAGCTCGATTTAAATGGGTTTTGGGAATATGCCGATGCTCCCCAAAGTGCTGATTTTATTGAGCTTGCCGACCAGTATGAATTATTTATAGATGGCAAATTTACCAAGCCAGCCAGCGGCAACTATTTTGACACCATCAACCCTGCGACCGAAAAACCGATCGCCAAAATCGCAGAAGCTGACGAAAAGGATATTAACAAAGCAGTAAAAGCGGCCCGAAAAGCGTATGAAAACACCTGGTCGAAAATATCGGCCCGGGAACGTGGAAAATATATCTTCCGGCTGGCACGATTGATACAGGAACGGGCGCGTGAATTTGCCATCATCGAATCGATGGACGGGGGTAAACCGATACGCGAATCGCGTGATGTCGATATTCCGCTGGCGGCGGCGCACTTCTTCTACTACGCCGGATGGGCAGATAAACTAAATTACGCATTCCCAAACAAAGAAGTTGAATCACTGGGTGTAGCCGGGCAGATCATCCCGTGGAACTTTCCCCTGTTGATGCTGGCCTGGAAAATTGCACCGGCTTTGGCCACAGGCAATACGGTTGTCCTCAAACCTGCGGAAACAACTTCACTTACCGCTTTAAAATTTGCTGAACTTTGTCGCGATGCAGGATTACCTGACGGGGTGGTAAATATTGTTACCGGTGCCGGTGAAACCGGGGCTGCTATCGTCAACCATGATGGTATTGACAAAATTGCTTTTACCGGTTCTACCGAGGTGGGTAAAATTATCATGAAATCGCTGGCTGGTTCAGAAAAAAAATATACTCTTGAGCTGGGCGGAAAAGGCCCGAATATTATTTTTGAAGATGCGCCTGTTGATCAGGCTGTGGAAGGGATTATTAACGCCATCTTTTTTAACCAGGGACATGTTTGCTGTGCAGGGTCACGATTACTCGTACAGGAAGGTATTGCAAATAGAGTGATACAAAAATTACGTGACCGGATGGAAACGCTTATTGTAGGTGATCCACTGGATAAAAACACCGATATCGGTGCAATTAACTCAAAACAACAGTTTGAGAAAATAAATGAGTATCTGGAAATTGGGGTAAATGAAGGCGCTGATATCCATCAAAGCTCGTGCTCTATTCCTGAAAACGGTTATTTCTGCCGCCCTACTCTGTTTACAAACGTGGGGCAGTCGAACCGAATCGTGAAAGAAGAAATATTTGGTCCCGTGCTTACCATACAAACCTTCCGGACAGCTGAAGAAGGCATTGAAAAAGCCAACAACACGCCATATGGACTGGCCGGCGGCGTATGGACTGATAAAGGATCAAAGATTTTCAAAACTGGTCAAAAAATAAGGAGCGGCGTGGTTTGGTCGAACACCTACAATCAGTTTGATCCCACTTCTCCATTTGGCGGATACAAGGAAAGTGGTATGGGACGAGAAGGTGGCCTGCATGGACTGGAACCGTATGTAAAACTGAAATGATGTAGCAAAGTTATGGCTGACAGAATTAACGTACTTAAAACCTATAAAACATATGTCGGTGGGAAATTTCCACGGACGGAATCCGGGCGGCATTACAAAGTATATGGTAAAGATGAAGAAGTGATAGCCAATGCCTGCCAATGTTCACGCAAAGACTTCCGTGATGCAGTAGTTGCAGCACGCGGTGCTCAAAACGGCTGGAACAGCAGAAGCGCCTACAACCGGGGCCAAATTCTATACCGCATTGCTGAAATGCTGGAAGGACGAAAGACCCAGTTTGTTGAAGAACTTAAACCATTGGGCATTCATCACAGGACTGCACAAAAAGAGGTTGAAACCACTATTGATACTCTCATCTACTATGCCGGGTGGGCGGATAAATACCAGCAGGTTTTTGGCAGTATCAACCCGGTAGCAAGTAATCACTTTAACTTTTCCATCCCCGAACCGACTGGTGTTGTCAGCGCTTTTGCACCGGAAGAAAGCCCCTTGCTTGGGCTTGTTTCGGTCATCACTCCCATAATTGTCGGTGGCAACAGCTGTATCATACTGGCATCGCAGCGATACCCGCTTCCCGCTATCAGCTTTGCCGAAGTTCTTCACTCATCCGATGTGCCAGGTGGTGTGGTTAATATTTTAACCGGCTTTAAAGAGGAACTGGTTGATCACATGACTTCGCACATGGACGTCAACGCTTTTTTCTTTACTGATCCAAAGGTTAATAAAGAATACCGGAAACAAATAGACGAAAATGCTGCTTTAAACGTTAAGCGGATTGTACATCACCCCGTAAATGACTGGTCTCAACATCAGGAAGATCCATATTTAGTCACCAAATTCCAGGAAATTAAAACAACATGGCACCCCGTAGGTTTTTAAAAACACTTTTTGCTTCTAATTTCATCAACCTGTTTTGTGTGGCGGTGATAAGCAGTGCATTAATCGCCGGCTGTGGAACCACTAAAGAAACACAGCGCGAACCCGGCCCCGACCCATCGGATAATAATGAAACGATAGAACAAACTGCTGTTGATGAAGATCTTTTATTCGCTATAAAAACAAACCGAAGTGAACTTAGTGATGTTTATTCGGGCTTAAAGAGTAATATTCCTGCCGTGTTTTTGCAGGAGTCAACAGCTCGTGAAATTGGCGACCCCAACCAAGGCTACCGCATACAAATTTTATCTACCCGGAGTGTGGCCCGGGCCGACTCCATGGCAAATGATTTCAGAACGTGGGCACGCCGGGAGTTTACCAATTACATTCCCAAGGCCTATGTGCTTTTCCGGCAGCCCTACTACAAAGTGCATGTTGGTAATTTTCAATTCCAGGATCATGCAATGAAATTGAACGAGGTAATTAAAACTCGCTATACTGATGCCTGGGTAGTGCCCGATGAAGTAGAACCGGAGTTAGTTCCTCCTAATTCACTTCAATTTCAGAAAAATAAATAGTCTCCCGTGAGTGATTCGGACTTCAGCAGTTTTTACGGTCGCTTGCCTGTCTTAGACTCATTTTTTGATATTGCGAATCCGAATCACTATCACCCGTTGCCCGATGACTGGTTTGTAGGCGTCACCGATATAAAAAACTCAACCAAAGCCATTCAAAATAACCAGTATAAAACGGTAAATATACTGGGGGTTTCTCCTATTGTAGGAGTACTAAATAAATTCAACCCCCAAGAACTGCCCTACAATTTTGGAGGCGACGGCTGTGTGATCTGTATACCTCCCAATATGGTTAAGCAAACCCGTGCCGTATTTGCTGCCTGCCAACAAATAGGAAAATCTGAATATGGACTTGACTTAAGAGCGGCCCTTTTTCCGATAAATGTAATACGCCGGGATGGATATGACGTGAAAGTAGCCAAATTCAAAGTTTCTGACTTTTACAGGCAGGCTACTTTTACAGGCGGGGGCGTGGATTATGCAGAAGAACTGCTTAAATCAGCAAGTCATGACTATAATATAGATGAGCGGCACCGCCGGTCAGACGTTGATTTTAATGGGCTGGAGTGCCGATGGCAGGAAGTCAGCCTTCCCGAAAAATCGGTTGCTTCGATTTTGGTAAAGTGTAACCCCAAAGTTGAAAAACCTGAAAATGTTTACAGCAGTACCCTTGAGAAGATCAGTGGGATATACGGTTTTGATACAACAACAAATCCACTGCATTCATCCCAGCTGGATATGACCATGTCTGTCTCAAAACTCATGACAGAAACCAAATTAAGAACATTTGGAAAAAGCCGGATCAAGCGTTTTTTATACCTTCTGAAAGCCGAGCTGCAGATTCTGCTTGGAAAGTTTTTCATGTACTTCAATTATAAATCGTCGGCCACTGATTGGAGCTTGTATAAACCTGATTTAGCCGCCAATTCCGACAGCCGAAAGTTTGACGATATGCTCCGGCTTGTGATCAGCGGAAGCGATGAACAACACAATGCATTTGAGGATTATTTGAACCAAGAATTTGAAAAGTCCACTCTTGCTTACGGCATCCACTATTCAGATTCAGCCCTTGTGACGTGCATGGTGCAAAAATACCATCGGGAACACGTTCATTTTGTGGATGGTAAAGACGGCGGGTATGTTTACGCGGCCCGAAAGCTAAAAAAGCGATTCAGATCTTTAGTAGAAAACAAAGCGAAAAAAGTATAACTATACATTAAATCGAAACAGAATCACATCACCATCCTGCACAATGTAATCTTTGCCTTCCTGACGCATTTTGCCGGCATCGCGAACAGCTTTTTCTGAACCTAACTCCATGTAGACCGAATAACTTACGGTTTCGGCCCGGATAAACCCACGTTCAAAGTCGGAGTGAATCACCCCGGCGGCTTTGGGTGCTTTGCTTCCCTTGCGCACCGTCCATGCACGCGATTCTTTAGGCCCGGCTGTAAAGTAAGTGATTAACCCAAGCTCTCTGTAAGCTGCACGGATAAGTCGTTTTAAACCACCGCTTTCGATCCCCATTTCTTCCAGAAATGCTTGTTTCTCATCTTCATCCAGTTCGGCAATTTCGGCCTCAATTTTGGCGCAGAACATTACC
>JAFGWN010000182.1 GCA_016937115.1 Balneolaceae bacterium
CTGCTATAACGCTATATAGCGAAGTGCCTGCTTATTCCGTTTAATTATACATATAATTTATATTTGTATTTTTTGTGGCTTTTGGCTTGACCAAAAAGCTACTAAAAGCTCAAGAACAAAATAACCCAATCGCTGACAGAAATAGCAACTTTGAAAGGGTGCGAGCCAGCCTTGCTCGGGCCCTTTTATTCATTTAAAATCATCTGATTAAAGCGTTGGTGGAGTTATAGATTTCTCCTCGATTTTGTCATATCAACAGTGAGACAAAAAATACCCGACTGAATATATTTTCACTTTTTGGGGCACAGTTTGAAGCCCCCCCCCTCAAAAGGGGAAAGAATTGTCAAAGACAATTCAGGGGGATGACTTCATGCTCGAATCTAAATATTTTACGAACTTGTCTGCCGTATCAAGTCCATTTAAAATGCAGTCGGGAACCGAAACACCGCCGCGAAAATTTCCAGCCAGGAAAAAGCCCGGATTCGTCTTTTCAACCTGTTTCATCGATTTCAGGTAATGGTCATACCCAACATTGTACTGCGGAATGGCCTGCTCCCAAAAAGTGTGGTGATGAAATACTGGTGGGCCGCTTACCTTCAGCAATGAATCAAGTTGCGGAAGTACTTCTTTAATAAGCAGTTCTGTCGGAGCGGCTGCTATATCCGGATTTCGTGCACCGCCCATGAAGCAGGTTATTAGTACATGATCTTTAGGTGCACGTTGTACAAAAAGAGAAGATGAAAATAGGCAGCCAAGCAGGGAAAAGGGTTCCTTTTCAGGAATTAGCATGCCGAAACCGTCGAGAGCGTGATGAATTTGATTACGCCGAAAGCCCAGCGCCAGTGCACTCATTGGTACATATTTAATATCAGCAAGTTGGTCAACGGATTGTTGAGATTTCTCATCATTCCATATTTTGGGCAGTTGATGTGCTGGTATAGTTGAAATAATAGCATGATGACGGTTCTCAATGGTTGAGTTTCCGTTCTTAAACTTAACTATCCAGCCCGTGGCTGTTTTTTTTACTTGATCTACCTGGCAGCGAAGCAAGAGCGAGTCATCCAGTTTATTGGCAAGAGCTTGGGGCAATTGGTGAAGACCTTTTTTGAATGAGATGAGCGCCCGGCCGGCAGAACGGCTGCTTTTTTTCTGCTTCAACAATCCTTTTGCAATAGAACCGTACTCCTTCTCCATTGTAAACAGGGAAGAAAAAGTATGCTTGACCGACAATTGTTTTGGATCGCCGGCATAGATACCTGATACAAAAGGATTAACCGCATAATCAAGTACCTCATGGCCCAACCGTCGACGAATAAATCCGGCTACACTTTCCCGGTCATCTGCATTACCGGCAATAAATGGTTCTTTAAACAGGCGAAACTTTGCTGTAGTTGAAAGTAAATCTGTTTTGATAAAATCTATCAAAGACAGCGGTACAGCATGTAGTTGTTTGTCTCGTATCACATAGCGTTTTTTTGCTTCTTCACCGGGCGTTAAAACGTCCTTGTTAAGTTGCAATTCATCCAGTAAATCCCAGACCCGCTGATCGCTGACCAGCAAGGTATTCGGTCCTTTTTCTACCAGCCAGTCATTATCGCGCCGGGTTTGAACCACTCCGCCGGCACGGGTTCCCTTTTCATAAATGGTGACATCAATTCCCTTTTTTTGTAGAGCATAAGCAACACTCAAACCGGTGATGCCGGCTCCCAAAATGGCTATAGAATTGTTGTTTTTTTTCATGGACTAGGGACCAACTCAATACATCATTCAACTTTTTGTTTATTTCCCCGGCTGGAAAGCAGCTCCATCAGCTGATGGAGTACGCTGTTTCCTAAAATCGAAAGCCGCTTGCTGCTGTCCATGGAGAGCACTTTTAACAGTTCACGAAGCGAGTTAAGCATGTAGGGTGGATCGGTAACCAGGGTATCACTTGCAATAATATGATCCCAGTCCAACGGTTTTTGAAATTTTACACCGGTTTCTTTCATCTTTTCATAATATAAATGGGCCATTAATCCATAGCCAATGGTTGTAGGATGAATGCCATCGAGGCTGAAGATTCCACCTTTGTAGACTTTACCTGTATCGCGGTGGACACGCAAGTATTCGGTTGAGAGCAGCGGGTCTTTCGGGTCTTCCATAAGGTGTGCTGTTGCTTCATTGCGTTTCATGGCTTTCGAAAACTCCTCGGGATATGAGATATGCAGCTTACCCATCTGACGTCGCCGAGCAATCCCACTTACATACGTATTTACCGGAACCACAATCCAGCCGTACTCTTTGGCTATTTCGCGGATCGATTTATTATATTCATCTACCGTCTTATCCAGTTTGATGGCTTCTTCTTTGGTGAGATGCGAATGTTTATTGGGATCGAAATCACTGTCCCAGATCCAAAAACGGGTATAGTAATCGAAATATCCTTTAGCGGGACGGGATTTATCTTCATTTACTCCGCGCGAAACGGGCGGAATAGTTACATAGGGAACAGTAGGAACAAAGATTCGTTCAGCACCGATGGTGCTAACCTTTTCGGCCAGCATGCGGAACTCCTTCTCAAAATGTTCCGGCCGGTAAACAGTATAATTACGCTCAGATGGCAATCCTTCCAAATCATCGGGTTCGGAATAGGTGAATCGAAGATCGGTAACGGCCCCGATAATATTATTGTGTCCCATCGTTACCACCAAGTTTTCTATACCCCCGTTTTTCTGTAAATAATTCACGTTATCAAACAGGGTATGGTCTTTAAATTTTTCCTGCTGCGCAGGATTGAGTACAATACCTGCAGTTGTGTACATGGCATGATCAGGCAGGATATCAAAAATAGAATAGCTTTCGGGCTGGGTTTCGATATACTTTCGACTTATTTCATCGGTGATCAGCCATGTATCATTCATAGCAAATCCCCACACCGACTGGTTGTGGTAAGGCTTGATTTTATCTTCAACAGCAAGGCTTTTAAACTTTCCCTCCCAGTATTTTTTGATGCGTTTCAGTGTTCGGTACAGGTGCGCCGCCGCGGGAATATATTCCGTCCATTCAAGTGTATCGCCGTAACGGTCTGACAGGCCGCGGGTCAATACCTCAAGATTGAGTGGGATTCCGCCCTGTGCTGTAAAAACCGGTTGCTGAAATTCAGTCTGGGGATCAAAACATTGGGAAAGAAAAGCAGGAAAATTCAGATCAGTCCGGTAAACACCGCCATTTTGGAACCCCTGTCCAATGCTGTCTCCTAAAACAACGAGTTTATGTTTGGGTGATTTCTTTTTTCTCAACACAGATGTAATTTTTTATTGAAACCCAAGATGGTACCAAATGTAGTGCAAAAATAATCGGAAGGGCAAATAGCCTGTTATTTCTGCAAGAACTTTCTCTGGATACCCAATTAATATTCAGACAAATAAACTGTATCTTTGAGTTCTTTTAAATTAAAGTTGAAGGTATGAATAACGATTCTAAAAGTCGATTAGATACATTTCGTGAGCAACGTTCGGCCATGAATGAAAAGATTCTCGATCTCGATCACCTGGGTATTAAACGATTTTTTAATTTAGACGCCAATACCTATAAAGAGGGTGCATTGCCGTCTCAGACCAAAGAGTTATTGGGTTTGGTGGCCTCTGCAACACTGCGTTGCAACGACTGTATCGATTATCACCTGGAGCAGAGTGCTAAAACAGGTTCAACAAAAGCAGAAATTATTGAGGCACTGAATGTTGCGCTGGTGGTGGGAGGCAGTATTGTGATTCCGCACCTGCGCCATGCCGTGGAAACACTGGAATTACTGGAAGACGAAGGCACCCTTAAGAGTTAATCCAATTATAGAGATCATAATGGCTAAAACAGTTCTTTTAACTGCGGCGGAAGATGATTCTGAAGAAATTGTGTCACGTCTGGATGATACAACCGTTGATCTGGTTCATGCTCCGCTCGAAGTATATGTTAAACGAAAAGATGATCCGCAGATATCGGATGTGTTGAAACGCTTGGATATGTTTGAGAATATTGTGCATAGCTGTATCCGGAATGCGCGGTTTTTCCTGCAACAGGTTGAGCGCTATGAAAAGATTAAAGGGGTCAAAAATTGTCTCAACCTGACGTTTGATAACGACACGTTTACCTATTTGGAGGATCAGGGCATTCCGGCGGTACTGCCACCCAATGGCAATAAGCCGATTGATCTTGTAGAACTGATGCTTCGCCTCCAACGGACCGACAAAACGCTGTACCCCTGTGGTTCGCACCAGCGCGAGGATTTCCCGGGCTTTCTGGAAGAGTTAGATGTAGAGGTAGTGGAACTGGATGTATTTGATCTGGAAGGCCCCGAGCCTGATGAGCTTAACAATTTTAAGAAGAAAATAGATAACCAGCCACCCGATACTATTATCTTTCATTCACGAAGATCGGTAAACCGGACATTGGCCGCTTTCCCTGATTTAGATTACAGTCATGCCAGGCTAATATCAGCAGACAAAGGCATTACCCATAAGCTTCAGGAGAAAGGTTTTTCTATTGATGCCGAGGCGGAAGGAAACTGGCAGTCGATAGCGAAATTAATCTAAAAATTACTCCTCATTCTCAATTGGCATTATAACTTCACAATAGTGCAGCCCGCCCCGCCGCGTGATAGCGGTGCCATATCGTAGCTTTTTACTTCTTTGCGCTTATCAAGATATTCGTGAACTAATTTTTTAAGAATACCTTCTCCTTTCCCGTGGATGATATCGACCTCATTGCGGCCGGCGGCAATAGCGTTATCCAGATAATACTGTACCTCTTTCATAGCTTCTTCGCCGCGCATACCGCGAATTTCAAGGCTGGGTTTCACAAATTTTCGTTCGACATTCACTTTTACTTTCTGTTTGGGTTTTTGGACCTCAGCCGCATCTTTAACCTTTACCAGATTTTGATATTTGGTTTTTAGTCGAAGTCCTCCGGCCATAACTACCGCCTGCTTTCCGTTAACTTCTTCCAGTTCACCGGTCGTTTTTCCATCCTGCAGCCGTACAATGTCACCAACCCCGGGCCGTTCCTGTTTCTTTTTTGACCGCTTTTCTTTTTTTGCTTCCAGCTTTTCAAGCTCTTTACCAACCTGCTTTTTGTGCTCTTCTACTTCTTTGCGCGCCTGTTTAATTGAAGCTTTATCCTTTTGCCCCTGTTGAACAACCTTTTCTACAGCCTCCTCGATTCGCTGGTTGGCCGAATCCATAATGTGCTGCGCTTCTTTTAAGGCCTTTTCGCGAATGGCCTCCTTGTCTTTTTCAATACCTGAACGTTTTTCTTCATACCGATGGCGTTCGGCCTCTGTCTTTGCTTTTAGTTTGTCATACTTTTCTTTGAGCTGGTTGGCCTCTTGGGTCTTTGATTCCAACTCCGAAATCAAATTTTCCATGCTGCTTTTGGCTTCGCCAAGCAGTTTCCGGGCTTCCGAAAGGAGATGATCATTGAGATTCATGCGTTCGGCAATTTCAAAAGCATAGCTGCTGCCCGGGATGCCTTTTTTGAAGCGGTATGTTGGAGACAAGTTCGATTGGTCGAATTCCATTGAGCCGTTTACGGCTTTGGGATGTTCGTGGGCAAAAACCTTAAGTGAACCGTGATGGGTTGTCACGATAACTTTTGCTTTGCGATCCATCAGCTGTTCTATGAATGCCTGAAACAGCGCGCCGCCCTCTTCGGGGTCGGTACCGGCAGCTGCTTCATCAATAAGTACCAGGCTATGCTTGTTGGCATGCTCAAGGGTTTGTTTCATCCATTCCAGACGCGATGAAAAAGTGCTCAAGTCGTTTTCAATCGACTGATCGTCTCCCATATCGATAAACAGGCCGCTGTATACCGGAAGCTCCGAGCTGTCACGTGCGGGGATCGGAAATCCGGCCTGCATCATCATTACACACAAGCCCAGTGTTTTCATTGCTACTGACTTCCCTCCGGCATTGGGTCCTGTGATCACAAGGCAGCGTTCTTCTTTGTCCAGTTCTATGTCGAGTGGGATAACAGGCTCGCGTTTTTTCTCTTTTAGCCGGCTGTTTTTGAGTAGTAAAATCGGATTATATGCTTCTTTGAGGTAGAGGTGTGAATTCTCCGAAAGCACCGGCACAAATCCGTTTAGCTGAATACTGAGCCGGGCTTTCGCGGCAATTGCATCAAAGAGACCAAGTGTTTCGCAATTCTGGATGATCGATTCGCGCTGCTTACGCACATGGTTGGTGAGTGCACGCAGAATACGTTCAATTTCCTGTTTTTCTTCCGATTCCAACTGTCGTATTTCGTTGTTGATGTTCAGTGCCTCCACCGGCTCCAGGAAAACGGTCTGTCCCGAAGAAGAAACGTCGTGCACAAAGCCCTGAATTTTTCGTTTGTATTCGGCCTGGATAGGAATGACCATGCGTCCGCCGCGAAGCGTAGGGCCTTCGTCAGACGTCATCCCTTCTTTGGATGCCCGTCCCATCACACGGTTGATGGTCGTGCGCAGATCGTTCCGTTTTTTGTTTAGGCGCGTGCGAATACGCTTAAGGTCACGGCTGGCATCATTGCGTAACCCGCCGGCGTCGGTGACTACCTGTTTAATTTCTTTCTCCAGATCTTTAAGTGGAATAAGCCCGACTGAAGCCTCCTTAAGTTGAGGATAAATATCAGCCCGGTCAGCAATAAAGGATTTTACGCGACGGGAAGTAACCGCTTCATCCAGTATTTCATTAAATGCTTCGAGCGGGAGTGTGGTGCCTTCGGCCCTGGATGATCGCGCGTATTCCCGAACATCATGCAGGTTCTGGAGCGGGAACGAAGCATCGTTTTGCAGTAATTCCATCATTTCGGCCGTTTGAGCCAGTTGGCGCTCAATTTTTGAACGTTTAATGGATGGCACTAAGCGATGCAACTCCTCGCGTCCCATGGTGGAAACGGCCTTTTCCCGCGCGGACTCACGGATGGCATCAAAACCAATTTTTTCAGAGAGATGATTAGGGTAGAGCTTCATTTTTGAATTTAAAACTTCTTAATTTCAGTCGAATGTCATCCTGCGTACAATCCGTTGAACTATCTTTTGAAAAATAAATTTATCGCAAAAGTTTCTGATCCCGAAAACATTCGGGACAGGATGATGTTAAAGTCTTAATATAAGTTTCTTTGGGCGGAATGGTGAATTTGAAAATTCCGAAATATTTCTTAATTGATGATGGAGCTTAAACTACTAACACGCTTTTTTTATGATACTTGATTTATACCAGGTTGATGCCTTTGCGAATCATATGTTTACCGGAAATCCTGCAGCAGTTTGTCTGCTGGATGAGTGGCTGCCTGATGAAACCATGCAGCAGATTGCGATGGAGAACAACCTTTCCGAAACTGCTTTTTTTGTGAGCCAGGGATCCGGATTTGCGTTGCGGTGGTTTACCCCAAAAGCGGAGGTTGCATTATGCGGCCATGCTACATTGGCCACAGCGCATGTTCTGTTTAGTCATTTGAATTATGAAAAAGAGGAGGTATCATTTTTTACCCAGAGTGGTGAGCTGTTGGTAGTAGAAAAAGGAGAGAGCCTTTACGGTATGAACTTCCCGGGCAAAAGTCTTGAGCGCGAAGCACCTCCACTGGACTTGTATCATGCGCTGGGTGGTGAAATTGCTGACGAGGTGTATAAAGCAGACGATTTTATGTGGGTGATGGACAAAGAGGAAAAAGTGCGCAACATGTCGCCAAATTTTAATCTGTTGGCCGAGGTTGATACGCGCGGCATCATTGTAACGGCACCGGGTAACGAGGTCGATTTTGTATCCCGTTTCTTTGCTCCGGCCGTGGGTATTAATGAAGATCCGGTTACCGGTTCGGCTCACACCATGTTGACGCCGTATTGGTCGCAGCGCCTGGGAAAAGATGAACTTACAGCCCGCCAAATCTCTTCACGTGGCGGAGAGCTGCAGTGCATCTTGATGGATGACGGCCGGGTGGAGATTGCGGGAAAAGCATGCACCTATATGAAGGGGAAAATTAAACTGGAAGATAGATTATAGACTACCTTTTCATCCTAAACCTGGCGTACTTGATAAGTAAGGAATAAAGAAATTATAAAAATATGATGGGATTTATCATTATTTGAGATTCTTTCTCACACTCGCAATGACATGGAAAAAGATTCATGCTTGAAACTACATTTATAATTTTGCTCGGGTTGGGGCTCGTTGCCGGTATTTTAGCAGGATTGCTTGGTATCGGTGGAGGTATTTTATTTACACCGGTTCTTTTTGTGATTTTCAGTGATGCAGGTATTGCCGATCCGGTAGTATTGACGATCGGCACTTCGCTATTTTGCACATTTATTGCGGCCTTTGGAAGCTCGGTGCGACAGTATAGGCAGAAAAATTTCTATTGGAAAGATGGCCTGATAGTTGGCCTGTTAGGAGCATTGGGAGTAACGGTTGGCAAGTGGGTGATTACCGCTCCTTTTTACAGCAAGCAGGTGTTTGTTATATTTTTCAGTTTGTTGTTACTGTATGTGGCATGGATGTTCATCAGACGAGGCCGAAAAAATCCAGAAGAGAAGGACATTCAAGAAGGTGGAGTTACAAAAACTCAGGCTGGTGTTTCTGGTGGATTGGGAGGTTTTGTAGCAGCGCTTGGAGGTATTGGCGGTGGTGGAGTGATGGTGCCCATCTTCAATTTGTACTATAAAAAACCGTTTAAAAAAGTAGTGAGTATCTCTTCGCTGGCAATCGTATTCATTTCACTTTCGGGATGGTTGCAGCTGGCACTGGCCGGCAGTGCACAGGAGGCACTCACCGATTATGCTATTGGCTATATTGATTTTGGAGCGGCTTTTCCGTTATGCATCGGGGCGATGACAGGTGGTTTTTTAGGAGCGTTGATCAACCTGAAAATAAAACAATTGTACCTGCAATATGGGTTTGCGCTGCTGGCCGCGGGAATGGCCGTGAAGCTGCTGGTTGAAGTTTTTTAGAATGGTTTCCACCACGCCTTTTCAGCAAATTGAATTTCGTGCTTATTACTTACGGTTATAAGCCATTTTTTTAACTCTTTACGCCGTTTACTATCCATGAACGGCAATTTAAAACGTTCGGGCATCCCGCTGGTATACTGTATGCGGATGCTGATAGCCGTAAGTTTTATATCTTTTATGCGATTCCAATAAGCAGTACGTGTTAAATGTTCACCTTCGCGAATGCGAATAAAATCGTTGTTCAAAGTCAATTCAACAGTGCCGCCAAATTTGGGATTGATAATTACAGTTATGATAAGCCCTCCACCCAACACAACGTGGGCAACGTTGAAAAAGCTTAGCTCAACCCCGGATAAGAGTTCATTTGCTCCGGCAAAAAGATATAGGCAGCCCATCAATCCAAAAATAATGCGAAGAGCCAACGTGTACATATTCGATTTGTTGGAATGAAGGGTAAGAGTTTCCATGGGGTATCCTTAGTATTGATAGTTATACGGTGTATTATGCAACTCGGCAAAAGCACCAATTTGTTTCTTTACCTTTTGGCGTTGGTTGTAGGTCATCCAGGGAAAATGGAGTTCCTGTTTGGTTTGATCCGAAAGTCGGATTTTAAGTCCGTCGCCGGTCAGGGTGATTTCATCAATATTCTTCCATTGCACGGTTTGTGTTTCTTGTCCTTTTTGTCTGTAGTTAATGCCCTCATCCGAAAATGTTGCGCTGGAGTATCCAAAAAACACTTTTTCAAACCAGAATAGGGAAATGATGATTATTGTTATACCTGTAATGAGCTGTACGTAATGCAACCAATTCAGATCATTTTCATAATATCCCATGCTAAACATAGCAATGAAAAGTATACCCTGAAGCACAAACAACCAGCGCAGCCATTGGGCGGCAGGCTGGTTATAGTCGTATGCAATTTTGAATGGTTTCATTATTACTATTAGCTTTTGATTTCAAAATCTGCATTATGTTGTGCTGCTTGCGTTGCCAACAACTCCTTTAAATCCTGGAACCGATCCGTCATATAATAGAGTAGCCGGAGTTTCTTATTTGTAGCATTGTGTTCAACCAGCCGGATGGACCCATTTTTTAAAATCACTTTTTTAATATCTCTCCAGTAGTATGTTTGTTCTTTCACCGGCATTAGCCTCGTTTGAAACCGATGATGCCGAATAGCCTCGTCCTCAATCTGGATTGATATATTCTTGTAATAATGGTCAAAAAATAACCCCATGAATAGGATGGATGTACCGGTGAATAGATTCAGGAGATTGGCATTGGCGCCATCAACAATTTTATACA
>JAFGWN010000183.1 GCA_016937115.1 Balneolaceae bacterium
AAGCTCTTCTTCGTTTTTCAAAAGCGCAATCAAGTCCAGTTCTGACTGCTGGTGCATTACGGCTTGGCGATACACAAACCGACCGGGCAGCGTTGACTCATCAATGTTTCCGGCCTCATACTGTTCGCCCAGCCACACCCGCATTTTTTCATTATTCTCCATCAAGTTAGAGATCGCCCAAACCGCGCGGAAGGTTTGGTTGGGTTTGTCCAGATAAGCCAACAGCTTCTCTTTTATAGGTTTGCTCGGGAGCTCGCTTGTAGCAATGATCAAGTTGGCCCAACTTTGCTCTTCGAGCTCATTCATGGCCGGAGTAACATACTGGTTGTATAACTCCCAGTCTTGATCATTCTCGTAGAACGTGTCAATTGCAACATACGTTTGCAGTGGTTTTCTCCAGTTTTCATTACCGCCCCGGAGCGCCTGAGACAGATCACCCATCGCTTTGTGGGTTGCCACCCAGGCGTTTATCGCATACGGATGCGCATTCCCGGATGCCAGATTTTGCTCAACGGAAGCGAGCAGCTCTTCGTAATTACCGTTATTAAATTGGGTTTTCCACTGCTCAAAAAAGTCGTCCGTTCCCTGCGCCCAACCCGTGTTGCCACAACAGGCGAACAGTAAAATCCAGATATAGATGTATTTTTTCATTGGTAGCCTCTCTTATTTTTTATAGTCGATCACCCCGTAATCGCCTATTGATCACTCGGCCTGACATTAAAGGTTATGGTAGAAATGTTTGCCGACGACGACCCCATCGACAACGTTCCTGCCCGTGTGGATGAAGCAGCATCTTCCATCAAGCGCTGGAACGGATTATTAGTACCCGCCGCCCGGTTGGCTACGGCTCCGCGAAGAGGTTCAATAACAGGCCGTAAATCCAGCGGCTGCTTGGTTGCAATCACTTTAAACATTTCGCTTCCGTACGGGGCCTGCATAATAAAAAGCTGCTCCAGGTCAATCGCTTCTCCGCCCTGTATAAAATAGTCGGCGGGCTGCAAGCTGCTGTTTCCATTTGGAACTACCAGTGAAAGTTTTCCATCCGGGGTAAAATCCAGAATGGTAAAGTAGGCATCGCGATAACCGTTATTAACAATCCGAAGCCGAAATACCTGCCCCTCTTCAAACACAATGTTCCCCATTTCATCCCGAAACTCGGCAATATCCATTTCCCGCTCCAGTTTAAACTGGCCGCGGGTGATCTGGCCTTTCAGAGGAATGATTTGAACATTGACATCCCGGCGGTTATCCTCCATTTCAAGAGACCGGAGAAAATCAGTCCGTGCCTTTTTCTTGATCGTTTCAATGATGCTGTCAGCGGTTTTTTCCAATTCAGCAGCTGAAGTTGATGTTAAATCCACCGTTGCCAAGCTTTGGTCGTGGGCTGTAAAAATCTCAATCGCGCCGCTGCGTGAAATAGCTTTATTGGTGACAAGCAAACCGGGGTTTTTATCTACGATATTTGCCGCCCCGGAGGCTGCAATCTGTTCCCTGATTTGCGCTACGGATTGAGCATCAAGATCAAGGTCCAATTTCACATCAACCTTGAGGCTGGCGTAATTCTGTCCGGTGATCACAACTTTTAAATCCTGGCGCGTGCTTTCGTCAATCGATTCATCAAGCACTACATAGCTTTCGGTAAGCGATGCATCCACGATGTAACCTTTGGCCAACGTATCGGCGTTAGCCAGGTCCTGGTCACTTAAGTTAAACATGGCAACACGCGTGCTGTCGTGCAGTCCCTGCAGCGTGCCGGCTTTTAAAAATGCGGTATGGCCATCTTCCCAATAGTCCGGCAAAAAGTAGGGCTGTGATTCCACAAAAGCGCCACCGAATAATTCCTGATCTACCGTACCCTCAATTTGCGGTGTCTGCTGCGGCACGCGCTGCTGCATCTCCAGCTTGATGCGATCAAACAATTCCCGGTAACTCATAGATGACGAGGCATTAGCCATCACCTTGCTGAAAGCGTATGAAAGCGAACCCACACCATTGCCCTGGGCGTCCCGCGTTTCGTAGTTCAACTCATCGGCCGACGCTCCGCTGATCGTTACCATCGGCGCCCAGTTCTCTTCCTCTTTATTTGATGCTTCCATGAACGACATCTGTCCGCGTGCCGAACCGCGTGATGCAGTTTTTATCTCAGGCTCAAATCCAGCCGGCGCCATTTTCTGCTGGGTGCCGCGTGCCTTGGCTAAACCCCGCGTTCCCGTTCCCGAATGGCAGGCATCAATCAACGCCAGCAAATTACCATTCGGTCCCAGTTTGCCGCGGATACTTCCGAATATTTCACCCAACTCATCATCGCGCAGGTGCTGCTCTCCTTCATACACGCCTTCTTCGAAACTAAGATGTGCATCGTACGGAATAACCGCTTCGTCGTATCCGTCTATTTCATCAGAATTATTATCCATGACTTGCTGGCCGTGCGATGAAAAATGCACAAATACAACATCGCCGGCGTTAATCTTACCTAAAATGTGGCTATCAAAGGCCTGCTTGATACCCGCTTTTGTTGCCTCCGAATCGCGCACGACGGTAATATTTTCTTCCTTAAAACCCTGTCTGGTAAGTGCGCTGACAATCAACGGGACGTCATTACCCGAGCTGATGGTTCCCCATCCGGTTGTCTCGGGATATTCACCAATCGCAAAAACAATGGCGTATTTTTGCGGCTCCGGATCGGGTTGTGTTGATGTTGCAATACCACTGCCCCATCCTGTCAAAACAAATGCCAACGCTGTAATTATTGATGTTATCATATTCATAATGCCTCTCTTTTATTATTTTATTTTAGTACCACAATCTTTTGGTTGTTATATTTTCATCACTACTAAATGACTGGCGAAACACCTCAATTTCTTCATCAGGATCATCGCTGTTCGCCACATATAAATCCACAATCCCCTGCAAACCCGAAAGCTTCAGCGCACCACCCAGATCGTACAATTCTTTGGTCCGCCACATACGCTCAACGATGCGACCTTTGATACCTGCTGCCAACACGATATAATTTCGTCCAAGATACATTTCGGAGTTCTCAAGCTCCTGAAAGTTGTCTTCTTCGTAGGCTTGTACGTTATCTTCCTGGTTGAACTGAATGCCAATCTGGGGTGATGCTGACGTCATTTCCAAGCCGGGCGTACCCTGTAAAAAATGAGCTGCAATCGACTCAAGCTGACGCGTTTCCAGGGCGATCGACCGGGCTGTTTTTGACACCTTGCTTCCATTACTATTCATATGCAGCGTGATAGATTGCCCGGGCCGAACCAGCTCCAACTCATACAGTGCTTCTTCGAGCGAACGTATAGGGGTTTCGTTAATTTGAGTCAACTCGGCTCCTTTAAGATTATTAAACTCGTCTTTTGAAGGCGCGTCATTTAGAATACCGGATAGAACAACCGGCCCCGCAGACACTATACCGGTTTGATAGTTATACTCTTCATCCTGTGAAAATTCCAGCCCAAAATAGGCCCGCTCTACACGACCGTCATTTTCAATAATATTTTCAACAAGCCGTTGCGAAAGCCCGCCTTCCAGCGCAAAGTTGATCTGGGACAGCCAGATGTTTTGACTTCCCGATTGCGTAAATGCAATTTGGGAATTGATGCCGATCACATCCCCATTCACATCAACCAGCGGACCGCCGCTGTTACCCCAAATAACGGTGGCTGTTGTCTGCAGGAAACCGAACTTGCCGGTCAGTCCGCCCCGTACTCTGTTTTTGGCGCTAATGATGCCGTCGGAAATAGAGTATGGGTAATCGCCAAGCGGGTTGCCGATGGCATATACCTTTTCGCCCAGGGCCGCTTTAGTTTCCCGAAAGTTTACCGTATTCACCTCACCTTTGGGCTCATCAACGAACTCCAGCACGGCGATATCATAAAATGAGTCGCCGCCGATCAGGTTCACTTCATACTTTGTGCGGTCAATGCTAAAGACAGCGATGCTCCCGGGTTTGTCGGCTGCCATTTCAATAACGTGTGCATTAGTAACTACATAGGGCTTGCCATTATGGGAAATCACAAAGCCTGAGCCGGAACTTTGAGCACCGGCTAAATCGAGGGCACGCTTGTAGGCCACGGCTGAAACCGAACTTTCATCATCCGGGCCCCGAAACCCCAGTTGCTCATTGGCCAGTTCATTATTTTCATAGACAGCGACCGTAACAACAGCGCTGATGGTCTCCTCAAACATATTTTGCGCCTGTTGTGCCGAACTGTTGACAAAACCGGTCATCAAAAGAGTTAGGGTGGATAAAAATAGGATACGTACTTTCATGATCT
>JAFGWN010000184.1 GCA_016937115.1 Balneolaceae bacterium
GCTAAGCTCTCCGTTTCCAAACAAATAGAGTTCACCGCTCCGGTTGGTGATAAGCATGGCGCCATCGGGCAGCCATGCCATGCCCCAGGGTGAAGCAATGCCGGTGACAACTGTCTCGGTGGTGTAGTCGGGCGCTTTTTCTGATACGGGTTGAGAGTCGGCCTTTTCTGTACCGCTGCATCCCAATAGCAGCAGGAGAAATAAAAATGATGCGATCGCTTTTTCCATGAATTTATACTTTAGGTTTTGCAGTAGACCCAGTTATAATAATAATATTTCGTAACAAAGAAGTCATTTTTTAGGTTCAGCCATCTCAAACTATTACAGAAAGGCATCTGTTTTTTTAGCTGTTTTCCTGTCTAAAGATTTGTATATTTATCGACTCAAAAATCTTGCGCCCGTAGCTCAACTGGATAGAGCGTCTGACTTCGGATCAGAAGGTTGGGAGTTCGAATCTTCCCGGGCGTACATAGAAAGCCGCAAACCCCTTAATCGGAATAAGAAGGAGCTGATTCGGTCTTGTAGTATTTATCCTTGAGCCAAAACGCTACATTGACAAGCCCAATCAACGCCGGAACTTCAATGAGAGGTCCCACTACCCCGGCAAACGCCTGCCCGCTGTTCAAGCCAAATACCGCAATGGCCACGGCAATCGCCAGCTCAAAATTATTGCCAGCCGCCGTAAATGAAATAGATGCATTCTTGTCGTATTCGGCCCCCATCATTTTGCTCACCGCAAAGCCGATGAAGAACATCACTACAAAATAGATTAACAGCGGCACAGCAATGCGGGCCACATCCAACGGAATTTGCACAATCAGTTCGCCCTTGAGGCTGAACATCACCACGATAGTAAAAAGTAACGCGATGAGCGTTACCGGTGAAATAGCCGGCAGAAATTTCTCCTCGTACCACTGCCTGTTTTTCAGGCGGACCAATCCAAACCGGCTGAGCATGCCGGCCAGGAAGGGAATTCCCAGGTAAATGGCCACGCTTTCGGCTACCGTATAAATGGAGATATCAACAATAGCTCCCTCAAAACCAAGCAGCGGAGGGAGCTTGGTGATGAAGATCCAGGCATAAAAGCTGTAGGCAAAGACTTGAAAAATGCTGTTTAGCGCTACCAGTCCGGCCCCGTACTCGCTGCTTCCCTCGGCCAAATCATTCCAGACCAACACCATAGCGATGCAGCGGGCCAGCCCGATAAGAATCAGTCCCACCATATACTCCGGGTAATCCTGCAAAAAGATAACAGCCAGTGCAAACATGAGCACCGGACCAATAATCCAGTTTAGCACCAGCGAAATACTGAGCACTTTCACATCCTTAAACACCTTTGGTAGCAGTTTATAGTCTACTTTGGCCAGCGGTGGATACATCATTAAAATCAGTCCGATAGCGATGGGGATGTTGGTAGATCCGCTGCTAAATGAATTAATGAATTCGGAGGTAGATGGAATGAAATATCCGATCCCCACTCCCATGGCCATGGCTACAAAGATCCATAGCGTTAAGTAGCGGTCCAGAAAACTCATCTTTTTCGTTGGTGCAGGCGTACGCATTCGTATTTAATTTTTTTCTGATTAAAAAGGTTATAAAAATATTAGCCGCCATTTCGAAGCATACCGGCAAAGGCATTGGGCAGGAGACTTTCTTCTACGGCCTTAGCCGCGTTCTCCACATCGTATGCTACTCTGATGAATTCCACGCTGAGACTATCCTTTAGAGTCAGATCCAGATCGCTCTCCCACTCCATCATCACATAGCAGGCACGCGGGTCTCCGTCTTTGGGTTTGCCAACCGAGCCAATATTTATAGCGTGACGGTAATTTCCATCACGGTCTTTGAGCGTTTTATGATACGGTTTGTGCGTATGGCCAAATGCCAGGATATGCGCCTCCGCTCTTTCCATCATGCGGGCCATGCTTTTATCTTTACGGTCCTCAAACAAGTATTCATTGATTTTGCGCGGGCTTCCGTGAACCAACAGCAGATGATATGGATCGGTATTTACCCCGAATTCAATGCGCAAATGGGCGGGCAAACTACGTAGATACGCTCGATTTTCGTCTGTAATGATCCTATTTGTAAAGGCTATCGATTCGGCTCCCCGGGCTTTGTCTTCATCGGTTCGATAGGCGCATCCGCAATCATCGCTGTTTAGTCCCACACCCTGATCATAATTTCCGGCAATAACCGGAATTCCTTTTTCTCTGATCGCCTGAATAACTTCATTCGGATAGGGAGCATATCCAACAAGATCCCCCAGACAGTAAACAGCATCGGGTGAGCGATTATATATATCTTCAAGAACAGGGGTTAAAGCATCGATGTTTGCATGGATATCGCTAAAAAGAGCTATCTTCATAATAATCAGCAACAAGTGTTAGAAAGTTCAGTAGATAATTTTGACGACAGTTCGTTGAGTTCTTCAACTACCTCCGGGTTCAGACAATAGCAGGTTCTCACTCCATCAATCTCCCCTTTGATCAAACCTGATTTTTTTAATGCCTTCAGATGTTGCGAAACCGTAGACTGTGCTAATGGTAACTCATCAGTAATATCTCCACAGATACATATTTCGCGTTCTGCCAACAATTCAAGAATAGCGATACGAACTGGATGTCCCAGGGCCTTCATCAGCTCTGCGGAACGCTTCCGAGAGGTTTCAAATAGGGTTTCTTTTGTAACAGTCATGGCATTTATCGATTATCGTAAATTTACGATAAAATAGCTGTCATTTCAATTAAATTCAATGGAACGCTCCCCTGATCTTCCTGGAAATTATCCTGTTGCACTAACACCGCTCGAATGAAATCTCTTCAGCCGCCAGAACCAAAATTATCAGGCAATTGCTACACACCAAAAATTCTATAACAATCGTCAAGAATCCTGTAAGGCGGTTCTTCTTTGAATATTTTAGATTATGATTAAAATAACATTGAACCTCAAATTATCATCATGAATGCACAACAAGCATCAACCAAGCAAACAATCATAACTATTGGCGGAATGGGATGCGCTGGATGCGCCAATACAATACAAGAAGCACTTGAAAACAAGGAGGATGTTATTGAAGCAGCCGTAGATCTGAAAAGCAATACTGCTTCGGTGACCTATCATCCGGATTCTGTTTCGACAAATGATCTTAAACAAGCGGTTGAAGAAGCCGGGTATGAGTTTGTGGGTATCAGATAAGATGAGTGTTTCAAATTCTTTTGCCAGGCACCAGCGCTTATCCCGTCACACAATGAATGCGCGACGGTTGAGAAAGTAATTTTAAAAACTATTGAGGGATTATTATATGACTGACCATCATGATAACAACCAGCATCACGGGCATAATATGCCAGAAGAACACATACAGAACGGGCATGATGAGGGTGGGCATCACAATCATCACGAGCACATGGTGCAGGATTTCAAGAAGCGTTTTTGGATATCACTGGTAGTGACTATCCCGATCCTGGCCCTGTCTCATATGATCCAGGGCTTTCTGGGATTGGGGGATTCACTGCACTTTAGCGGTGATTTATACTTATCCTTTGCGCTTTCTTCCTTCGTCTTTTTCTATGGCGGTTGGCCTTTCCTGAAAGGATTATTCCGAGAGGTTAAAAAGAAAGAACCGGGTATGATGACGCTGATCGGGTTGGCCATTACTGTGGCCTATGCCTATAGTTCGGTGGTTGTGTTTGGTGTGGAGGGTGAAGTGTTTTTCTGGGAACTTGCCACCCTGGTCGACATTATGCTGATAGGTCACTGGATCGAAATGCGTTCGGTTATGAGCGCCTCCCGTGCATTGGAAGAGCTGGCTAAACTGATGCCCGGCGAAGCACACCGAATTGCTGACGATGGTTCAACAGAAGATATCCCGCTGGAGAAGCTGGAAGTAGGAGATCACCTGTTGGTTAAGCCGGGCGAAAAAATTCCTGCCGACGGTACGGTAATTGAAGGAAGTTCCACCGTGAATGAATCTCTGATGACCGGCGAATCCAAGCCGGTTTCCAAACAACAGGACGATGAAGTAATTGGCGGCTCCGTAAACGGCGAGGGATCGCTGACTATTAAAGTAAAGAAAACGGGAGAGAACTCGTTTCTGTCGCAGGTCATTGATCTGGTTCGTCAGGCGCAGGAAAGTAAATCCCGAACACAGGATCTGGCCAATCGGGCTGCTTTCTGGCTAACCTTTATTGCATTGGGTGCTGGCGCCCTAACCTTTTTCGGATGGACTTTTTGGTCATCCCAGAGCTTTGTGTTTGCCTTAGAACGTACGGTTACGGTGATGGTGATAACCTGTCCGCATGCGTTAGGATTGGCCGTACCGCTGGTTGTAGCCGTTTCCACTTCATTGGCAGCCCGAAATGGCTTTCTCATTCGAAACCGATCCGCTTTCGAACAAGCCCGAAATATCGATGCTCTTATCTTTGATAAAACCGGCACGTTGACAAAAGGTGAATTTGGGGTCACGGATGTACTCACTTTTAACAACCAATATCAAAAGGATGAGCTGTTAACGCTTGCTGCTTCTGTAGAACAACATTCCGAACATCCTTTGGCTAAGGGCATTTTAAATGCATCGAATAATCTCTATGAGGTAGACGAATTTAGTTCAATTACCGGCAAGGGAATAAAGGGAATGGTTAACGGCAAACAGGTATTTGTGGTAAGTCCCGGTTATTTGAGAGAACAGAATATAGAGCTACCAAGAGAGCAGTACCAGGGACTTTCCGGCCAGGGCAAGACAGTGGTGTTTGTACTTGTTGATGATCAGCTTGAAGGTGCTATTGCCTTAGGCGATCAAATCAGAGAAAGTTCGTATGAGGCTATCCGTAAACTCAAAGAGATGGGTATCAGATGCATGATGCTCACCGGCGACAACAAGCAAACGGCAGCTTTTGTTGCCAAAGAGGTAGGATTAGATGAGTTTTTTGCCGAGGTACTGCCCGATGAAAAAGTTGCCAAAGTTAAAGAAGTACAATCGCGCCGGTTAAAAGTAGCCATGACCGGTGACGGCGTTAACGATGCGCCCGCCCTGGCCCAGGCCGATGTCGGCATTGCCATTGGCGCCGGTTCAGATGTTGCCGTGGAAACAGCGGACATTATACTAACCGACAGCAATCCCAATGATGTCGCAGCCGTCATTCAACTTGCAAAATCTACGTATCGCAAAATGATCCAAAACCTGTTTTGGGCAACCGGATACAATGCATTTGCCATTCCATTGGCAGCCGGTGTGCTGGTAAGTTATGGAATTGTTTTGAGTCCGGCTGTGGGGGCCGTACTGATGTCGCTGAGTACCGTAATCGTGGCAATCAATGCACGTTTCCTTAAAATTGAACACTAAATCCGGGGCCTTTATGAAGTTAGTCAAGACTAACATTCGCCCAAGGCTATTGCAAGATGTTTACACCGAACTCCGCAAAGAAGGATATTGTTCTACAACTGTCTTCAAAAACGGAGGTATCGGTCACAAAGGAGACGGTATCGTTTTTGTCACAGAAATTGAAGAGGCCACCCGAGTACAAGATGGAAAACAGGGTGCTGGAATAATCAATTAAGCTCAACACGGTAAAGTTGCCTTAAAGCAGACAAGTTGTATGTTGCAGTAGAAAGTTAACAAGCTACCAAATAAAAAAATCTAAAAGCCATGGAATATTTTACTTCAAAAACCGTCGATATTTCGTATGATCAGGCCATCAAAAAAGTGACCGATCTTCTCAAAGAAGAAGGCTTCGGCGTGTTAACGGAAATCGATGTCAAAGATACGTTGAAAAAGAAACTGCATGTGGATTTCAAAAAGTACAAAATCCTGGGAGCCTGTAATCCAAGCTTTGCCCACAAAGCCCTGCAGGCGGAAGACAAGATTGGCGTAATGCTGCCCTGTAACGTCATTGTGGAAGAACATGAGGATGGTACGGTAGAAGTTTCTGCCGTTAATCCCGTGGCTTCCATGCAGGCCGTATCTAATGATGGACTTCAGCCTATTGCTGACGAGGTAAGAAATAGATTGGACAAGGTAATCGCCAATTTATAAGAAAATTCAACCGTAATTTAATCCAACCAAAAAGGTGGCTACTATGAAACGCTTAACACTTATATTATCCGCACTTTTTCTTATCACCAGTTTAGGTTTTGCCCAACAGCAAAACAACGATATGCAAAAGAAAAAGCAACAGATGCAGGAGATGATGCAGGATTCCACCATGCGTGCCATGATGATAGAACATATAGCGCAGAATCCCGAAATGCGCAAGCAGATGATGCAACACATGATGAAATCCGGAAATATGGATCATTCCGCGATGAAGGGGAACATGCAAAAGATGATGAATGACCCTGAAATGAAAAAACGCATGCAAAAACACAGGGAGATGATGCAGTCGATGATGGAAGATGGCGAAATGAATCATTCCAAAATGATGGAAATGATGGGCGATTCAACCATGATGAAGATGCACATGAGGTGCATGCAGATGATGCAGGGAAATATGATGAAGATGAATCCGAAACAACATAATGAGAATGAGCATCAACATTAAACTTAGTTGACAGGAGCAGGCCGGTTCCAAAATTTTAGGTACTCCTGAATAAGGTGGCTTGGTTGTATTGAAAGCACCTAATTAGAATACTCATCAACAATTGATTATGGAATTAATCCCCGAATGGGCGCCCAATATTCACCCATTACTTGTTCATTTTCCCATTGGTATTATTCTACTGGCGGTATTGATGGACTTGCTAAACTTCTTTTTATCCGATAAATGGTGGGATGATTTGAAAACAACCATTCTTTATGGCATTGGTGCTGTTTCTGCCATTATCACTTATTACTCGGGTACGCTGGCAGCCGATAGCGTCTTTTTACCCTCCGGAGCCCAATCGGTGTTAAATGAACATGCCGATTGGGCCTGGTGGACCATCTGGTTTTTTGGACTTTATGTGGTCCTTCGCATCGCATTTCACTACCTCGGGCTAATCAGGCGGCGAGACATCCGAATTATTGCTTTTATCACGGTATTGCCGGGCTTGGTTTTCCTCTATGAAACAGGCGATCACGGTGCCAAAATGGTCTTCGGTTATGGCGCCGGTACCGGACAGCTGCTTGAACAGCAAAGTACTGCCTCGGTTATCCCCGATAGCCTGCAGCAGGCTAAATCAACTTTCACAGTCAATGATAAAGGTAACTGGTCATGGGAGATCGGCCCCAATGGCGTGAGCACCCTGCTTTCTCGTTTCCGCTGGCTGGAAGGATCTGCCGCAGAGCTACAGCCAACCGTTGTTAGCAGAGACAGCAATCACCTTCTTAGAATATCTGTCGATTCTACCACGAACTTTTTTGCAGGAAAGAACGCATTCCAAAACGTGCAGGTCGATTACTACCTGGATTTATCTGATTTCAATGGAAATGTGTCGCTCGTAAACCACGTGCAAGATGCCGGAAACTATGACTTTGTGACCTTATCTTCCGGCGGTACTATATCACAGGGACGGGTCAATGGCGGTAATCGTAAAGTGTTTGCAGAAGAGCCCTACTCCGCCTCAGGTATGCTGTTTGTTCGCACCGTTGGAAATGGCACTCACTTCCGGGCCTATATCAACAAAGAGATGGCAGTCCATGGACACGGGGAGGCCCCCGAAGCCGGTAGTGTCGGGCTCCGGCTGGATGGGAATGGAACCGTAATCATTGACAGCATTTCGTTAACACAACTCAATTAATCATTAAATTAAATCTATATTATGTTTACTCGGATATCGCTAACTGCAATTTTCCTATTTATAATCGGAATATCTATCTCTGCAGGACAAGATTCTGCTGAAGAGAAAAAGGTGGTTAAGGCACTTGAATCATTCCACCAAGCCATTATTGATAATGACAGTCAGGCTGCAAAAAACCTGCTATCAACATCTGTACGAATCTTGGAAGGCGGTAATATTGAAACAAAAAAAGAATATCTGTCGCATCATTTCCATTCGGATGGAAAATTCCTGAGTGCCATGAATCGAGAAGTTAGTTCTCAAACGGTTACCGTTGATGGCAATTCAGCCTGGGTATCAACACAAACCCACACTTGGGGTATGTATAGTGATAGAAAACTGGATCTTAACAGCCTGGAACTGGCTGTCCTTCAAAAGGTAGCTGGAAGCTGGAAAATTGCCGCATTGCATTGGTCTTCTGCCAATCGCAACTAACTGTTGGCCCACCTTGTTCCCACGTCCTATAATATGGGTGCAAAACTTTTTTATTTAAAGATCTCGAACAACTTAAGGAGCAATACATTATCTTGAATCAATAAAATAATAAGACAACAAGCTCTTTTTTAAGATTCTAAAAACTGTTACCTTACAATTACTAATTTATCCTTGTATTTCATTTTAACCCTTGCGTAAGCAAATAAATACATATCAATTTCTAACAACCTGGCTCCTTGCTGCCGTTTTTGCCAACCTGTTGGTCCCTGCAGTAATGGAAGCGACGCAACTGTTTTGCCAGGATGCTCCGCTCGTCCATACAACGGAAATGCATGCTTCTTCCTCTTGTTGGATGAACACAGGATCAGATGCTACCCAAACTGACCTTAGCCATGACAACTGTTCGCTGGCCCAAATATGTGAACAAGGGGTAAAAACGGGGTTAAGTGAAACCCCTGTAACTCAGCATCAAAATATCCAGGTTATTGGAATTCCAATAACTGATTCCGGATTTTATTCCGCCTTTACAAAAAGCGGGAAAGTAACTCTTGCCTTCTCCCCCGAAAATATATTACCGGGACGGGAAATCTACTTGCTAAATAGTACGTTCCTGAATTAGTACCCCCCCTCTTTTTTTTTACAGCGTACTTAGCGTTTAAAAACAAATTCCAGGTATTACTGCTTCTCTTCGTTATAGCAGGGTATTCTACATTCCTGAAATAAGTATGCAACTCTCTAAACAATTGGTCTCCGCCAAAAAAATGGATACCGCTATATCACTATTGAACCATATAAACAATACCCCATGAAAAACCATGTATTACGTGAGCTTGGCATAACCCTTTTGCTGTGGCTGGCGATAAACACTGCAGGAATAGCTCAATCAGCCCATTCAACATTGGTTTTAGATTCGCTTATTCACGACGTGCAAACCCAAAATCCCGAGTTGCAATCGTCTTTCAAGGGATGGAAGGCAAGCAAAACCCGAATTTCTCAGCAAGAGGCCTTGCCTGACCCAACGCTGGGTTTAAGTCTTATGAATCTGCCGGTCAACAGTTTTGCGCTCGATCAGGAACCGATGACCGGTAAGCAGATCTCCCTGATGCAACCGTTTCCCTTCCCGGGAAAACTTAGCCTGAAGGGTGATATTGCCAGAAGTGCCTCAGAGATAACCTTGCACCGATATCAGGATCTCAAGAATCAGCTTATCAAGAAAACAAAACAGGCTTATTACGATCTCTACTACACAGACCAAGCCCTGGCTACCGTCGCCGGCAACCACGAGCTGCTCACTGAATTCGTGGAAATTGCCGAAACGCGCTACGGCGTAGGTAAAGGCATTCAACCGGATGTACTTCGGGCACAAGTAGCGCTTTCAAAAATGATTGACCGCGAGCTCAAGCTTCGCCAGCAGCGTGAAGCTCTGCAAGCTCAAATTAATACCCTCATAAATGAACCGGCTGATGCCCCGCTTGGAAAAGCGGTTGCTCCTGAACCAGAACCGTGGACACCCGAGCTCCATGCACTCATTCAGCAAGCCGACAGCACCAGCCCGCTGTTGGCTGCATGGAAAACGGCCGTAAAACAGAGTGGACAACAGATAGATCTGGCACTGAGGGGCCGCTATCCCGACTTCGCTGTAGGCGTTGCCTATACCCAGCGGAATGAACTGCAGAACGGGATGCCGGGATATGACTTTGTCTCAGCCATGTTCAATGTTAAAATCCCACTTTTTCATAATAAGAAGCAGGATAAAAAGGTGCAGCAGACCCGAATACAGCAATCTTCCATGGAGTTTCGCTATCAAAATATCGCAAATACTATTGAGCAGAAACTTCAACAGTCGCTGACCGACCTTGACAAAAACCGGCGGTTGATCGACCTCTACAAAACCGGCATTATTCCGCAAGCCGAAGAATCTCTGGAATCGTCGATGGCCGGATATCAGAATGATAAGGTAGACTTCCTGTCCCTGCTCGACAGCGAACTGACATTGTTCCAGTTTCGTCTGGATTACCATCGCTTTGTAGCCGACTACCACAAAACTATGGCAGAAATAGAAGCACTGGCCGGCACCGAGCTTTAAACCATTTTCGAAAACCAAATAATGAAGACAAGCATCATGAATACCAAATCCATACTTCTTTCCCTCGGGGTAATTGTCGCCTTTACATTAGGCGGCTATTGGCTGGGGACACAAACGACAAACCCTTTGGCATCAACTACTCAAACTGCTGAAGAGATGCAAAATACATCAAAATCCGATAATAAGAAGCAGGGAGATCGTGAAATCCTGTATTGGCAAGCGCCCATGAATCCCAGTGAGATTTATGACAAGCCCGGCAAATCCAAAATGGGGATGGATTTGGTGCCAGTCTATGCCGATGAAGCCAACAGCTCGGAGGGAATGGTAAAAATAAATCCTGTGGTCGTTCAAAATATGAATGTGCGGACGGCAACGGTTCAACAAAAAGATCTTTCCACTACGGTCAGCGCCGTTGGAAAAGTCGAATACGATGAGCAAAAGCTCTTCAACGTAAATCCAAAAATTTCAGGTTGGGTAGAACAACTTTATGTGGATTATACCGGCAAAATGGTCCGGCGTGGGCAGCCGCTGTTCAGTATTTATTCGCCGGAGCTGGTTACCACCCAGCGGGAATACCTGCTGGCCCTCAAAACCCGGGACAAGGTAGAGTCCAGCAGTTTTGAAACC
>JAFGWN010000185.1 GCA_016937115.1 Balneolaceae bacterium
AGCTCGTTGCCAGTGCACCGGATCGCGGTCATTTATTTTCTCAATCGAATGAATATGCCGATGTCCGTGGTTGTCTTCTTCATATTCGCCTTCAATAACAAGGCCCGGACGCAGATCATGCTTTTTGGTTTCATCCGGATTCAGAAACGGATCGCGCGGTTCATAGCTAAATTCGTGATCCATCTTACGCGCAAAGGCGTATAGTTTTTCGTTGATTTCGGTGACCCCGCGGTAACGCCCGGCGACTTCTACGTGATTGCCGTCGTTGAATCGCGGTACGAATACGTTTTTATTCTTTTTTCGATTTCGGTTATTTCGAGAACGTCCCATTAAATCCCATTTTGAGTCTTGCTATCCGTAATGCGGTGCTCGTACCAAAGAAGAGGGAAGAGCATCTATTATCGAACAGTAAAAGTGATTATGAATTATTCGAAAGAAATGAAATTGAGCAGTACCCGAAGGTACTGCCCAAAAAATATCTACACGAAGATAAGAATGTTTCGCAATTTTTAAAATTATCGTACAGTCGTACTTTCACCGATCCAAGAGTAGCAAGAACCTAACGAGCCGTCAATGCGGACGCTGCCACCTTTGCTCCAGTTTTCCACGAAGAAGATATCTTCATCGCTTGGCGCAGCTTGTCGATATTGCGCCAATTGATTATTTACCGTACTGCTTAATGAAGAATCAACCTGCTTTGCTTTTTGCAGGTAATCCATTACCAGCCAGTAAACAGCGCGGTCATCCCGTGTCATTTCACGGTTAGAGATACAGTTACTTACCGTTCGTGCATACGCACTCGCTATCGTCATGTACGGTGCTGCCCAGTCGGGGTCGATATTTTTGGCCTTTCGCGCATTATCTCGGGCCTGTTGCATGTTTCCTTTATTTAGGTAAGCCTGTGCAAGGCTTTGATAGATGGACTTAAGCTTCTCATCTTCATTCGTTTTGGTTTTAGCCTCATTTAGGTACTTGATGGCTTCATCATAGTTACCATTTTTTACCGCAAAGTTAGCTAGTGAGGTCACCGTCTGATAGCTCGGATCCATCTCGTACAGCTTTTTGTTGATCTCTTGTGCTTTAGAAAGCATCTCTTCGTTCTCATAGAGATTTCGCAGCTGACGCAGAGCTGTGGTATCTTCTGGATTACTTTCAATTTTACCTTCAAGGAAGGTTATTTGTTCATCTGGCGTATCAAAAAGACGGCCGCGCATTTTATTAAAGAATCCTTTCAGATCATCGCTGGCATAGCTTTCTACATTTTTCATGATTGAGAGAGCCTGCTGCTTGGCTTCCTCAGAATCTTTAGAAACTAAGTTTTGAATAAGAACGCGCACATAGTACCCGTCGGCGGTTTTGGCCATTTCCTTTGGATTCAATTCATACGCTTTCATATACTGCTCAGCGGCCTTTTCTTTAGCATTTTCGAAGAAATCAGGATTCTCCTGGTAAAGCCGACCTCTGTACAGGTACCATTCGTAATAATTGATTTCATCTTGGGAGAAGTTATCGAAAGCTTTCTGATATACGGCGTCAGCGGAGTCTAAATATGCCTTCTTTAGGCTGGGATCGGACTTTTGCTTTGCTATTTCTTCATATATTGTAGCAAAACGATTCAGCTGCGTAGGTAAATCAAAAGCACTGTAACCTTCTATTTCGCGTGGCATAGATATGAGAATCCAGCGCCCGTTTCTTAATGCGTTTTCATAATTTTCGTTGTCATAAGCACTGTAAAAGAGTGAATAGGCTGCTTTTGGTTCCATCCCAAACGGAGGTTGCCCTTTTTCGTCTCCGCTTTGGGCAAATACAGCCGTAGTAATAAATAAACCGACAAATAATGTGATGATTAACTTTTTCATAATGCTGTTTGTTTTCCTGGTTGTTTACTATAATAACAGAATTCAGCCCAAAATATTTTATTGTAATTTGGGACGATAGAAAAATATTTCTGCCAAATTTAGTGACAATTTAGCGCCCCATATATTTTCTTTAACGAGGTTTTGGCTTTTTGTTCCACGAATTTCGTAATAAAAACTAATATCAACCGAGGAGTTGAATCCGCTTATTCGGGTTGGAGATAGAATACCTAGCCCCGCTGAAAAACGTAATGATGAAATATCTTCATCATTAATGGTCAGGTGGCCCGAATCGTATGTTGCACCCAACCGATATTTAAATCTGGACAAAAACTTATCGGAGCCTGTAACATATGGGTAGTACTTTATGCCCGCTCCAACTTTCAGTCGATCTGTAAACTCAATATTTTGAGGCGTTATACTCACTTCATTTTTATATTCTGACCACTGCTGAAAGCGTCCCTCCGCAGTGAAAGCTATGCGTTGGCTGGGCTCAAAGGTCAAGCCAGCCGTGATGCCGAGCGGAGTGCGTATTTCTCCACTTCCTATCTCTGCTTCCGTATCGTCTTCATCCTCCGGATCCTGAGTAACAAATGTCGTTTCCTGAACTTTTTCAGCCTCAATTGTAGTGGGGAGGTCCACCGCCATGCCGAGATTTAATCGATTGTTTCCTCCACCAATAGACGGGAGGGTGAGTTGAGCGCCAAAGCGATTACCAAAGCCAGAACCGCTTGTTTGGAAAGTTGTGTTAACCGCTTGATAATCACGCTGATCAAACGCAGTTGTATATTGGTCATCAATTGAGGCATACATTAATGACGCTGCATATCCAATAGCAATATTCTGGTTTATTCTCCATCCAAGTCCCATCTCTATTCTGTTCAGCCCGCCTTGACCAACGTTAATGGTCTGGAAATTGAGGGTATCTCGGATACTGCCCCTGCGAAAGATTTCTCGACCGGAGTCAGTGATTTGAAATGAGGTGTTGGTATAAGGTAAAAAACCCACAGAAAGCCCGAGTGTTCCT
>JAFGWN010000186.1 GCA_016937115.1 Balneolaceae bacterium
GCATGAGGAGGTGAGCAAAGATATTGAAATAAGCATCTTGTCACCTTGGGTACTGTCTTGTCATCCCGGACTTGATCCGGGATCTGTGATTGTTGCATAAATTTTAGATCCTGAGACAAGTTAAGGATGACAAGTCTAAAAAAAGCCGAGCCCTGTTAAAAGAGCCCGGCTTCTAATATATATTGTCTTTCTAAATCTATCCATCTGAACCTGAATTATCCGGACGTTTAACACGGACCGGGTCTTCCGGCTGCGGTACAATCATGTCGGGTGTCTCTTCGAGCAGCTCCATTGCTTTTTCAACAGCGCGTTCCAGTTGGGGGTCACCTCCGTTGATAACAGCTTTTGGCGTCATCTCCACTTTGATATCGGGTTCTACACCTTCATTTTCAACGGCCCATTCACCATCCAGATTATAGAAGCCGCCGCGCGGAGCCGTAATACCACCCCCGTCGATGAGGGGAGGCGTATCCCAAATGCCAACCAGTCCACCCCAGGTAGTGCGGCCCACCAGCGGACCGATATTTTCTTTCTTAAACATGTAGGGAAGATAATCGCCGCCCGAACCGGCCGATTCATTGATGATCATTACTTTAGGTCCCCAGATGCCCGCGCCCGGAGAGGGGAACGGGGTATTATCGCCCACCGGATTATTGAAAAATCCGTGGAGCTCGCGGCTCATAATATCAATCATGTAGTCGGCCGCAGAGCCACCGCCGTTAAAGCGCTCGTCGATAACCGCACCTTTTTTATCCTGCTGGGCAAAATAATAACGGTTAAAATAGTCGTAACCGGCATTCGATGTATTGGGTAACCAGACGTAGGCCAGTTTTCCATTCGACATTTCGTTCACTTTGCGGCGGTTACTTTCCACCCAGGCGCGCGACCTAAGTGCCCCTTCATCGTCTACAGGGACGACCGTTACATCTTCGGCACCATCCAGCGAAGGCTCATCATTTACGGTGATGACGGTCTGCCGCTCGGCCTGTCCGGCAAACAGACTGTACGGGTTCATATCGGCCGTAAGTTCGTTGCCGTTTACGGCCAACAGATAATCGCCTTCCTGCACGTCGATGCCCGGAGCACGCAGTGGTGCACGGAGATTAGGATTCCAGTTTTCGCCGTTATAAATACGCTTGATGCGATAGCGGCCATTGGTGATTTCAAGATCGGCACCCAACAGTCCGATGGAAACGTTGTCAACATCCGGCTCATCACCGCCGCCGGTAAAAGAGTGACCGACTGACAGCTCGCCACCGAGAATATCAAGCAGGTAGGTCAGATCGGAGCGGTGGCGTACGTGATCAACCCAAGGGGAGTATTTTTTGTAAACGGCATCCCAGTCAGCCCCGTGCAGGTTTTCCACGTAAAAGTAGTCGCGTTCGAAGCGCCATGCTTCATCAAATATTTGTCGCCACTCTTTTTGCGGATCAAGCTTCATCCGCAGATTGGTATTCAGTTTACCATTGCCGATCTCAGCGGGTTTTTTAGTTGGAACTACACCCCAGGTATCCCCGGATTGATAGAGCAGTTTTTTGCCGTCGTGAGAAAGCGTATAATACTGCAATGGAGCCATAAAGTGTTCGGTTTTCCGCTCCTTGAGGGTATACTTGTGCAGCGTGATTCCAGGCTGATTTTCAACAAGTTCACCATAAAAAAGCTGGCCTTTTTGTCCGGCATTGAGTTCGATGTAATTGCGTTCGGGCACATCCAGGGAAAGGATACGCTGGTCGATGCCGTTGAAATCGATGGTGACTTCCGTATTTTTCGGTTCTTCTTCCTTGTCTCCGGCATCCCCCTCACCATTTTCCGTTTTAACCTTTTCTTCATCGCTTTCGGGCAACAGGGGTGATGGCTGTTGATCTTTAAGCACGGCAAAATAGATGCCGCGTTCTACCGGACGATCGTAAGAGCTCATGTCAAGCCAACCGGTGTTAAGCGCAAAGTTCGTGCTGGCCAGGAAAAAGAGATAATCACCGCTGGCATCCCAGGCCGGTGAGATGGCATCCGAGAGGCCGTCGGTGATTTGATACGCTTGATCTTCTTCCAGTGAATAGGCCTTAATGACGTGGAACTGGTTCTCCAGCCGTTTGGAATAAGCAATCCATTTGGAGTCGGGCGACCATTCCGGGTCGAGCGTCCGCTGCGGATGGGCGTACGTATCGTTATCAATCCTGGTGAGGTCGCCGGATGCTACATCCACGTAATAGAGGTTCAATCCTTCATCTGTGAACAGGATTTTTTCGGAGTCGGGCGACCATGCCGTACGATAGAAAAACGTAGGATTAGGTATATTAATGGCGCGTGGCTTGTCCATGCCGTCCTGCGAACCGATCATTAGCTGATATTCACCGCTTTTGTCAGAGAACCAGGCAATGTGTTGGCCATCGGGGCTCCACGACGGGTGGCGGTCGGCGGCGCCCGAGCTGTTGGTTAAATTGCGGTAGTCGCCTTTGTCGGTTGGGATAGTGAAAATTTCACCCCGAGCCTGTACTACGGCACGTACGCCGGTGGGTGAAAGTTCGGCATTGGTGATGCGATCGCCGACCTCTTCCCAGTGTGGACGCGCCCAGGGAAAGTCTCCGTTTACCGTGATTGAGACTTTTTCGGGGCGGCCATTTTCCGGGTTGAGCTTGTAGATACTGCCGCCGTTTTCGTACACCAGCATACCATCTCCGGCGCTGAGCTCTTTAACATCGTATTCGCTGTGGTGTGTAAGCTGCTGAAGCTCGTTTGAGGCGCGATCGTAACTGTACACATTCATAGCATAATCACGATCGGACATAAAATAGATTTTATCGCCCATCCACGAAGGGTTTTGATCGTTACTGCCATCCCAGGGCAGTTTGTCGATCGTGTAGTCGCTCATATCCATCACCCAGATCGGGCGATTTTGTCCGCCCCGGTAATTGCGCCATTCTTCATCGCTTTGATCAACTTGTTGATAGGCGAAATAGTTGCCATCGGGCGAATAGTCACCGCGGTGCCCGCGCGGAATGGGCAGCGCTTCGGGGAAAGTGCCTTCGCGGGTTACTTTCCAGAACTTGCCGACCGATACGGGAGCGCCGGTTCGGGAAGATTCGAAAATAACGTATTGGCCATCCGGGCTCCAGCCGCGTACCACGTCGTTATCGGGGTGCCAGGTAAGACGTTTGGGTTCGCCGCCTTCCGTTGGCACTATGTAAACATCCGTGTTGCCGTCGTACTGGCCGGTAAAAGCAACCATGCTGCCATCCGGTGAAAAGTTCGGATGCGTTTCGGAACCCTGGAACGAGGTGAGACGCTCTGCTTCACCTCCATCACTGCTTACCACCCAGAGATCATTGCCGTACGCAAAGACAATTTGATTGTTGCTGATATCGGGCTGGCGAACCAGCTTGGTTTCCTGAGCGAAAAGCGATTGAGTTATAAAGGTGAGAAAAAGGAGTAGAATTGGTAAACGAAAGCTCATAATGTGTTCCCCGATAATTTAGATTCGCGTGTATCGTGATCATTTTTATGGTAATAAAACCAGCGTAATAATCGAACTCTTTTTTAAACTTTATACATAACTGCAGTACTTACCCTCCCAGCGTGGTGCTGGAGTACGATTCATCAATGGTTGATTCCCTTTTCCGTCGGGCTCTTTCATCAATGACCTGAATGAGGATAGCACCTCCGACAATAAATACGGCCGATAAAATTTCCAGTGCGGTGGGATTTTCACCAATGCTTAACCAAGCGATGAGCAAAGCTGCAACAGGTACCATATTCCCATAAAGTACAACTTGCGTAGGCCCAAGCTTATGCAGCGCCCGTACTTTAACCCACTGTCCCAGTCCTACCCCGATGCCGCCACCTGCAAGAATGGCAACCCAGGTCCAAAAGCCGAGCGAAAACCAAGGTTGGTCAACTAAAGACGGAGTGGCGATAAGCAGATAAAACAGCCCTCCGATCACAGTACGAAGGGTTACGATAAAGGCCGATCCGTATTTTTGCGCCAGCGGTTTAATGAGGTGCAGTTCTATTACGGTAAGTGCCAATGCGGTAAAGAGGAGCAGGTCGCCGAGCCAGTAGGCATTTTCGGGCTGTAGCCCGTCGATAGCTAAAATAAGTGTGCCGGCTCCGGCCAGAATCACCCCGGCGTAGCCGTATTTTCCCATCTCTTCAGTACTTAACAAATATCCGAACCCCGTGCTGAGTGCCGGGCCCAATGCCAGCCATAGTGATGCGCGGGCACCGTGGGTAAGCCCCAGCCCTTCGATTCCAAGCCAGGGTGCAAAGGTTGCACCGATTAGCGAGACGAGCAGCAGACGTCCCCAATCTTTTTTTTCTATGAGCCCAAAAAACTGAAAAGAGTTCTGCCGATAGCATTGGTAGTAATAAACTAAAAACATGGCAATGCCACCCATGGCAAATCGGGCTACACTAAAGGAGATCGGGCTCATCTCTTTGAGTGCAATTTCGGCCAGTATAAAGTTGGCACCCCAGAGAAAAGTAAAAAATAAAAGCAAGCCATGATGCGATACCGATCCATCATGGCTTGCGGTAGTATGCGATTGATTTTTTTGGATAAGTAGCTTGTTATGCTTCTATAGTGACAGGTACTTTCGTCTTATTCCAGTGGAGAACCATGTCGGCTGTGTTGTTTCCAAGGTTTTCAAAATAGATCATAAACCATTCCATCATGGGGCCTTGTTCGGGTTGAACTTCAACACGAAGCACGTCTTTTGATTCATCATATTCGGTACCCCACGATTGTTTGGAGTTAAAAATAACGGTCCAAGTGTTTTCTCCCGGAATAGTATAGAGCGAATATGTACCGGCTTTAAGCTCTTTGCCTTCTACGGTAACATCATTGGAAAAGGTTACGGCTGTTGCTTCATTGGCACCCGTTCTCCAAACTTCACCGTAGGCTTCGAGATCTCCAAAAATGGTACGTCCCTTAACACCGGGTCGGCCATAGGTAACCACTACTTGCGTTGTTCCGATTGTCTGGCTTACGGCTGCATTGGGGCTTGGGCGGGCTTCCTTATTTTCCCGATCGTGATTTGAACCAAATGTAACCGACACAGATTGATCGTTCGCTTCATTATCGTTGCCACTATTCTGGCTTTGTGCACATCCAAAGCTGAGGCCTACGACAAGTGCGACAGTCAATAACTTCGATAGAGTTTTCATAACAGTAAAGTTGATTAAAGTTTATCATTAATGGGATACATAAACATAACAAAGATTAATGCAATCAATTACTTATTTGCAAATAATGATTCATCTATTCCCGGAATAATTTTTAACGCGTTTTTATAATACACTTTTTTAAGTACTTCGTCAGGTAAATTCAGCCCGTACATTTTCCAGAACGCGTGCCGCTTGCGATAGTAGTCGAAGTATTCATCGGCGGTTTCAAGCACCCTGAAATAGACATAATACTCTTTCGGCCGCCATGTGTCTTTCCCGAACATCACCCGATCCTGATATTCAATAAACCACTTGCGCGCAAACCGGGGCTGCCGACCCAGTTCAGCCAGAACTGCGGCAATTTCGGTGTAAACATTGGGATACGTATCCAGCAACTTACCCAGCCGGGCCAGGTCGTTGCCCATCCAGCCCAAGTGGGCATTAATAAAAGTGGTATTAGGGTGATTTTCAAATACCTGCCACTGTTCACTCATCACCTTCTCCCACGAGGGATATTTATCGGGATTCCGATGGCGGTTGGGAAACTGTTTCATCTCCAGCCAGCGTTCATTGTGTTTGTCGATGGGAGCCCAGAAGACCGCCGGTTCACCGGTGTGGATTAGTACAGGGATACCCAGCTCACCACATTTTTCCCAAATAGGTGCCATGCGCGGATCGTCAACGGGCACGCGGTTGCCTTGGCTGTCTTTTACGGTAAGGCCCAGGTTTTTATAGATTTTTAGCCCGCGTGCGCCGTTTTTGTAATCTTGCTCAAGCTGTGCGACAGTACGCTCGGTCCAGCCGGGTTCTCCTATGTTGTCAAAGTCGATGTTGGCAAAGACAATAAATCGTCCGGGGGCATGCTGTTGGATATTTTGTACAGCATGTTTTAGGGTTTCACCGCTGCGGCCGCTAAGGTTCACCATCACAGCCATATTCAGTGAGTCCATTGCTGTCGCTGTGGCAGCCAAATCCTGCTCCGGCATTCGCCACTGGTGATTGTGGACGTCGATAAACGGATATTTGGCTTTTGTTACGTTGTGTTCGGGAACCACCAGCGTAGATTTCGGATCATACTCTTCGAAGGTCATGGTGGTGTCGGTCTGGGCTGATGTATAGGTGGGTAGCAGAAAGAGAATGGCGGGTAATCCCATAAGAATGGAGATTATCGCTTTAAAACATCGTTGGAAGAAAGCCCGGTTCATTTTTTTCAATATATGTGATAGGTGCTGTCCGTGAAGGTAAATATGTAGTCTTATTATCATTTTGAATGATAATAAAAGAATCATTTTCATCGATATTTATTTACAATATTTCACAGCAATATCTTTAATAGTTGCTTTTAGCACAAAATTCTGCCTTATTTTTATGCAAGCAGAGCAAGTAAATTAGTTTAGTGTTGAAACATCTTTGCGGATATAATGTTGGATGAGGTGGGAAATATCATTGCTAATTATAAAACGATATAAATGAGTGGGAAAAGCTATTTTGGTCAGATAAAAGAGCAATTTTTTGATATTAAGAAAGGAGAGTGGCCTCGGGCACTGGCATTATCATTCTTCTTCTTTTTAGTTATTGCCGTTTTTTGGGTTTTAAAGCCGATCAAAAAAGGCGCGCTTATCAGCTTTTACAAAGAAACGCCTTTACAACTGTTTGGTTTCACATTTGGTGGTGCCGAAGTGGAACAGCTTGCCAAGGTGGTAAATATGATTGTCGTTTTTGGCGTGGTGGTGCTTTTTACCATGCTAATACGGCGATTTAAGCGGCAGCAGGTGGTTTACATCTTCTGCGGGTTGATTAGTATTTGCCTCGTTTATTTTGGATTTGTGATGGTAAACCCGGGTGCTACAGAAGCGTGGACGTTTTACGTGTTCGGTGATATTTTTAATTCCATTATGGTGGCGACATTCTGGGCATTTGCCAATGATGTGAACAGCCCCGGAGAGTCGAAACGATTGTACGGTATTATTGGGCTTGGAGGCGTCGTTGGTGGTTTTTTTGGTGCAACCTTTGTAAGTGCGCTGGTTGATGTTGAAAATGCGAAGGAACTGATAGCCAGCTCTGCCGGAGAGCTTAATCTGGCAGAACAGATGCAAAGCGGATTTATTGAGTTTGTTTTCCCGGTATATCAGCAAATTTTGGCATTCAGCGGCTGGTTGAATCAACAGTTTGGATTTACCGGGCTGGAAGATCAAATGCTGGGGCGGCAGGGGCTGCTCTTACTCTGTATAGTGGCAATGGCTATTATTGCAGTACTGGCATTTTATGTAAATGCGCGCGTTACAAATGATGGAGAGAATCCTGAAGATCGAAAAGAAGAAAGTAAAGAAGGTAGAAAAACAGTTAGCGCTGCTCTTGAGGGAGCAAAACTCGTATTTAGTTCCAAATATCTGTTGGCCATTCTGGGCATTATCGGTTTCTATGAGATCATTTCAAATATTATTGAATTCCAGCTGTCGGCCTCGGTTGAGATGTCGGCAATGCAGGGGACGGAGATCGACTCATTCTTTGGTACGTACGGCTTGTTGATTGGGCTGGTGTCAATTTCGGTACAACTTTTTGCTACCCCGTATGTGATGAATAAGAAAAGTGTGGGGGCCGCTCTGTTGATCTTGCCTATTCTCGATTTTATTCTTTCCATCGGTTTTCTCGCAGTCCCGGTTTTATGGGTAGCTGCGGCGTTGTCAATCACCGATAATTCGCTGTACTACTCGATCACGCAATCGGCGAAAGAATCATTGTATACCCCTACATCACGCGATGCCAAATATAAGGCCAAGGCTTTCATCGATATGTTCGGGCAGCGGGCCGCCAAAGTTATAGCCGTTGTATTGAATCTTATTGTAGCTGCTTATGTTGGAATCGAAAATGTACAGTGGCTGTCGATCGCTTCCATTGCTATTCTGGCCGGGTACTTTGTAGTAGTTCGTTACGCAGGGAAAGAGTTCAAGAATCGTGCTTCAGAAGATAAAGCAACAGCATAAGCACGGAATAGTTAATGAAGCTGCAGTAGGAAATATTCAGTATTAAAATCCATGAGGAAGTTCGTAAATCTTTTTTATGAAGTCCGGAAGGAAGAGTGGATGACGGCAGGGTTGATGTTCTTGCTTCATGCAATGCTGATGGGTACGCTCTATTTCCTGAAACCAGCACGGGACAGCCTTTTCCTGTCTGAGATTGGCCCCCGCCAGCTGCCGTTCGTCTACTTGCTGCTCGCCGCCGTTGCCATCCCCGTTTCTATATTTATGACCAAACACCTTCGCCAGCATACGTCACGGAAAGTTTTAAAGGGGACGCTACTCTTTTTTATAGGCACATTGTTATTACTACGTTGGGTTTTTACACTTAATGTAGAGTGGATATTTGTCATCTTCTACATCTGGGTAGGTATTTTTGGTATCCTTATTATTTCGCAATTCTGGCTTTATGCCAACGCCCTTTTCAATGCTGCCCAGTCGAAGCGGTTATTTTCATTTTTAAATTTGGGCGCCATTCTTGGGGCCATTGCCGGCAGCCAGGCTTCAAGTATACTGGTTGCGTGGATCAATTTATCAACTGAAAATCTGCTTTTTGTTAGCATGGGGCTGATGGCGGTATGCTACGGTATTATTTTCTGGATTGATGATGAAGAAGCCGAAGAGCAGGATGACCTGGAAGTACATGAAGATGCTACCCTCGCTTATTCAACCCGCGATGTTTTTAAAACAGTTTTTAAATCACGCTACCAGCTGTTGATAGCCGGTATCATCGGTTTTGCAATGCTGGTAAGCACACTAGTAGATTATCAATTTAAAACGGTAGCCAGCGAGGCATATACCACTACAGCCGGTCTAACATCTTTTCTGGGTACGTTCTATGGATCATTGAGTTTTGTGTCGCTGCTTATTCAAATATTGTTGTCCGCCCAAATTATCAGACGTCTCGGATTGGGGGGAGCCATACTGGCCCGTCCGGCAAGTATCCTGATTGGTTCTATACTATTTTTGTATGAGCCGGTTCTTGCTGTTGCTGTATACATGCAGGGATTTGATCGTGCAACAAGGTATTCTATTGATAAAACCGGGCGGGAACTGCTCTTTTTGCCGTTGCCGCAAAGTGTAAAGCGAAAGACAAAGATATTCATGGATATTTTTGTCGATCGGTTTTTCCGGGGTATTGCCGGCCTGCTGCTTTTAGGATTTATTTTCTTGGGGGATTTTACTGTAGAACAGATTTCGTATCTGGTTATTGTGGCTATTGGCATCTGGATCGGTATTGGGTTTTGGGCGCGAAAAGAATACGTGCGTGAGTTTCGCGATTCCCTTCGTAAACGTTATATCGATGTTGATAAAATTTCACTCAATCTTAATGAGCCGGTCGTTTACCGGGCGGTGCGGGAAATGCTGCAGAGCGAAAACAGCTCACGCATTATCTATGCTCTTATCATGCTTAAAGATACACAGGTTGATAAAGTAGCTGCTGAACTGGAAGATTTGCTTGAAAATGGGCACAGTGAAGTCCGGCTGCGCACGTTGCAGCTTTTGCAGAAAACAGATACCGTGAATGTTACTGAAAAGGTGAGGGGGTTGTTGAATGATGAAAATCCCGAAGTGCGCCTCGAGGCCGTTAACTACCTGTGCGAACACAGCGAAGAGGCACCCGAAGAAGTTATGGAATCGTACCTCCAGCATGAAGATGCTACCCTTAGATATGCGGCCCTAAGCTGTTTGCACAAACACGGAGAAGCGCAGGATGTGCAAATTGATGATAACCTGATTGAGGAAATTCTGGAACGGAGTGATAAAAATGCTATTGTAATTCAGGCGCAGATTGCGCAAGTGCTGGGTTATAAGTCCGATCACCCCAAAGTTGAGCAGTATCTGTTGGCCCTGTTGAATAGGGATGAATCGGTAATTGTGCATAAAACCCTGGAAAGTATTCGGCGGCTTAATAACAAAACATTCATCGAGGAGCTGTTTAAAAAGCTGAAACAGCCTGAATATATTGATGACGTCCAGCAAACCCTTGCTTCATACGGGCAAGACTGTTTTGATATGTTGAAAGATGTGTTTTTTGATGAATCAAAAGAGTTTGAAATACGGGAGCAGATTCCCGGTATTTTTGTCAAAATTTCATTACAGGCTTCGGTCAACTGTCTGCTGCAGATGCTGGATGAGCCGAATCCCCGGTTGCGCTATAAAGTGATAAAAGCCCTTAACAAGCTTAAGAAGACGGGACGAAACTTCGACTTTAATTCCGATAGAATTCGCGAAATGGTGCAGCAAGAAAGCAAGGGTTATTTTGAGCTGCTGGCAATAAAAATGGTGCAGCGTACTGATATTCCATACAATATTTTGATCATTTCGCTAAAGGAGAAAATGGATCAAACCAAAGAGCGCCTGTTTCGTTTGGAAGGCTTGTTGCATGACCAGCAGGATATTTACGGTTCATATCTTGCACTGCGCAGCAATAGCGAGGATGCCCGGGCCGCATCTGTAGAGTTTATGGACAATGTTCTTGACAGAAAGGACAAGAAATTTATATTGCCGATTATTGATACGCCCGATGATGAAGAGAAGATGAAAAAGGGGCGCGATTTATTTGAAATAACAATCGACGGTTATGAAGAGGCAATGCTGGAACTGCTGGAGGGAGAAGATATTTGGTTACGGGCTTGTGCTCTTTTTAGCATTTCGGAAACGTGTCCGCCTTCGCTGCAGCAACGATTAGAGCAGGCAGCTTCAGACGATAGTCCGCCATTGATAAAAGAAACAGCTGATTATGTTTTAAAACGGAACAAAAAAGCATAGTATGGAAACAACAATAGAGAAGGTTATTCACTTGCAGCGTATTGAAATGTTTGGCGATATACCATCCGAGCAGTTGGCTCATTTAGCCGCTATAGCGCAGGATGTACATGTTTCGAAAGGTGAAATTCTGTTTTCTGAGGGAGATTCTTCTGCTTCATTGTATATTCTTATTGATGGAGGCATCAGTCTTGAGCGGGAAAATGGATATCAGAAAACAATTGGAAAAGATGAGGCCTTTGGCATCTGGGGCTTTTTTGACCGAAAATCCCGGTTGTATACAGCTAAAGTAACCGAAGATTCGTACCTGCTTAAGATAGATAATGCTGATTTTTTTGACTTAATTGAAGATCGTGTCCATTTAAGCCGTGGATTGATCAAGTTTTTAGTGGGAAAAATCCGTGAGCTTGTGGATCAGGTCGATCAGGAAGTGTAGTTCACCAAACGGTAAAATTAATTTAAAACGAACATTTTTTTGATGAAAAAAAAGTTACTGAACGCCCTCCCTTACATCAAATATATTGTGGGTATAGCAGGATTGGTGCTTTTGTATTCCTGCGGCACCCCACGCCCTTATATCGACTCGGGAAGCGACAGCAAGCCCGATTCCTTACAAGCCAAAAAAATCGATTACCAAATCTTCCTTATTGGAGACACGGGAGGGCCGTTTGAGTATAATTCAGAAAATGTAATCCATACGCTGCAGTATCAGCTTGGGCAGGCCGGCGACAGTAGTTCGGTAGTATTCTTGGGTGATAATATTTACGAGACAGGCCTGAACCCGGATACCACGTATGCGGCCCGCCAAGAGGATGAAAATATTATAAGTTTCCAGCTGCGGGCACTTGCCAGCTATGGCGGGCAGTCATTTTTTCTTCCCGGCAACCACGATTGGGAAAATGGAATACGGGGCATTCGTGCGCAGGAAAACTTTATCGAATCTTTTCCTACAACCGATGCCCAGTTTGTGCCAAGCAACGGCTGTCCGGGCCCCAATGGATTTGAGCTGGGCAAAAACTGGTATATGATCACACTCGATTCTGATTGGTGGATCAATCACAGTTTTAAACCTTTTGTAGATACCGAAGGATGTGAATTCAAAACCCGCGCGGAAGTGATGAACAGAATCAACCAAATGGTTGATGAATATTCTGACAAGAATATACTGGTAGCCATGCATCATTCGCTTTTCAGTAATGGAATTCATGCCGGGTACTACTCATTTCAAGACTATGTTTTTCCTCTGTCACAGAAATTCGAAGGCTTGTACATACCGCTGCCGCTGATCGGATCTATCTACCCGCTTTACCGTAAGTTGGGCCAATCAGGGCAGGATCTTCCCAATGACCGTTACCAGGAATTTAAACGACAAATACTGGAAGCCGTTGACGACAAGGAGGATGTCTTTTTTGCGTATGGACATGAACACAGTTTGGGGTTCTATCAGGAAGATAAGTTGGATGAAACAGCAGCCGGCACCAATCATTTTATTCTTAGTGGATCGGGTAGTAAAACCACCTATGCGCGAACGGGCTATGGAGCTGAATTTGTCTATGAACATAAAGGATTTGCGAAACTTGTTTCATATGAAGATGGCCGTATAGTCGTAGAGTTTTGGATTCCCGATAATGAAAATAAACAAGGCAATCTGGTTTATTACAAAGAGCTGATAGAACCTGAGCCTCTGGTAAGTGATATAGAAAAAATTCAGCGCCGCATGGAAAATGCGGAAAGCCCGACGGACACTATCGCAACAGTAGCAGCGGGCCCTCGATATGAAGCGGGTTCAACATTTCGAGCAATATGGGGCGATCATTACCGGGATGCATGGACTACTGAGGTAGACATCCCGGTACTGGACTTTAAGAAAAATAAGGGCGGATTGAAGGTAGAAGATGTTTCCGGGGGGAATCAATCGGTAACGGTAATCGTGAAAGATTCGACCGGACAGCGTTATGTCTTGCGTAGCGTCCAAAAAAATCCCGAAGATGCAGTGCCTGAAGTTCTGCAGCCCACTTTTGTTACCGATATTGCCCAGGATCAAATATCAGCGGGGCATCCATACGGTAGTATTATTGTAACCGATCTTGCAAATGCGGCCGGTGTATATGATACCAACCCCAAATTGGTATTTGTATCAAAAAAATCGGGTCTTGATTTTGATATTGGCAATGAAGAAGGAACCCTGTTTACGTTAGAAAATTTTGTAAGTAAAGAATGGTTCAACCGTACGTACGGCAAAAAAGCTACCGATATAATCGACTCGGAGGCCCTCTGGGAGCGGTTGCGAGAGGGAGATGCTGGCACGATTAACCACCGGCAACTTCTGCGTTCTCGTCTGTTTGATATATTTATTGGTGACTGGGATCGTCATGAGCGGCAGTGGTTTTGGGCCGAAATACCAACAGATTCTTCATCGGTTTATGAACCTATCCCGCTGGATCGAGACAATGCCTTCTTTAAACCCGACGGCGCCATACCATGGATTGCCCGGCGCAAATGGGCACTTCGTGAATTCCAGTTGTTTGATGAAGACATACGCGATATGGCTGGATTGAATAAAACCGCGGCATTTTTTGATCGCTGGTTTATGAATGAGTTATCCAAAGATGAGTGGGTTTCTATCGCAGAGCAGTTACAACAATCACTGACCGATTCTGTTATTGTCCAGGCCGTTGAAGAGTGGCCCGAACCGATCCGGGAATTGAACGGTGAAACGTTCATTAAAAAGTTGAAAGCCCGCCGTGATAAAATGCCCGAATTCGCCCGCCGCTATTACAATATACTTTCTGAATACGTTAACGTTTTTGGCAGTGACAAGGCCGAACTGTTTGAAGTTGAGCGCAGAGAGGACGGGCAGACGGAGGTGAAGATGTATGCTTTAAATGAAGACACTACTTTAGCCCGAAGTTTAAAGTACAGCCGGTTGGTTTCGCCTGATGCAACCAATGAAATACGACTCTACGGCTTTGGGGAAGCCGACCGGTTTCGGGTGCATGGCGATGTTGGTGATGGTATTAAACTGCGCATCATCGGTGGTGACGGAGACGATATAATTGACGATGACTCCGGCGTGAAGTCGCTTTTCAAAAAAACATTGGTGTATGATACAAAAGACGGAAGCACCATTAATTCGGCCGGTGAGGTACAGGATAATACCAGTAGCGATCCCCGTATTAACAGGTATGAACGCCGGTCATTCGAATATGACCGTACGGCTCCATTGATCACCGCAGGTTACAATTCGTTTGACGGCGTATTTGTGGGTGGAGGAGTGCTTATTACCAAGCATGGATTCCGTAAAGAACCATTTATGGCGCAACACCGTTTTTCGGGAAAAATAGCTACACAGACCTCCGCCTTTAGTGCAGAATATCAGGGTACATTTCCCAATACTATCGGGCCGTTTGATTTAGAGCTTGATATTGATGTCCAGGGGCCTAATTTCTCTTCAAGTTATTTTGGGCTGGGCAATGAAACCGACAAGCTTATCGATTCTCAGGAGTTTTACCGCTACAGAATTGATCATATGAAGGCTTCAGTAGGTATTGCCAATGAGATTGTCAGCTTGCTAACGGTACGCGGCGGAGTAGGCTACGAATTTTTTGATCCCTCCGAAACTCAGAACCGCTTTGTGACATCATCGCAGTCTGATCTTACCAAGTCCGACTTCAACACCGATTCCTTTGCCAATCTTTATGGAGGCTTTACCGTGAGCACGGTAGATGATCCCATGCTACCCCATTACGGTGTGCGCTTCGATTTTCTGTCGGAATTGAAAGTAGGAATAAATGACCGTAGTGAAACGATTGGCCGTATCAGTTCGGAAAGCAGCTTTTACCATACCCTTGAAGAACTGAACACTACCCTGGCCATGCGGCTGGGTTTTGCCACAAATATTGGTGATTACAATTTTTTCCAGGCCAACACACTGGGCGGTAGGTCTTTAATAGGAGGAGGCAGCGGAAATTTACGGGGTTATCTCCGCGACCGGTTTTCGGGGCGGACCAGTTTTTATCATAATACCGAACTGCGGACTAAACTCTTTGATCTGGAATCGTACTTGTTACCGGCAACCGTAGGTGTGATGGGCTTTTTTGATGAGGGCCGCGTGTGGGTTAACGGTGAAAGTTCGGATGTGTGGCATATCGGTTATGGCGGCGGTTTATGGATCAGCCCGTTAGACCAAATAGTGCTTACTACCGGCGTTGCATTGTCTAAAGAGGAAACGTTATTTAATGTGGCACTGGGTTTTAACTTTTAGCTTAACAGACTTGCGGAGGCCCTTGAATAGTTACATTTGTCAATTGTAAGTGTATTTCAATTTATTGTCATTAAACCATTTATGGACAAAAAAACTTTTCTTACGCAAGGTTTTATTGGTGTAATTTGTCTTTTTTTTATTTGGTCTTGCGGCACGCCACGCCCATATATCGAATCGGGAAGTGGCAATAAGCCCGACTCTATAAAAACCAAGCAGGTTGATCATCAAATATTTTTGATTGGTGATACCGGACGACCCGTACTTGATGGCCGCGATCCCGTACTCGAGACGTTGCAGCATCAGCTTGAGCAAGCCGGTGACAGTAGCTCAATCGTGTTTTTGGGCGATAATATTTATAGCTATGGCATGAATCCCGATACAACGATTGAAGCTAAGCGTGAAGATCAGGCGATAATGAGGCGTACGTTAAGGACGCTGGAAAACTTTACGGGAAAGTCGTTTATGCTTCCCGGGAATCATGACTGGGGGTACGGTGTACGCGGGGTCCGTGCGCAGGAGCGTTTCGTGGAAAATTATTCGGGCGTGAATGTACAGTTTTCTCCCGATGACGCATGCCCCGGACCCAATGGTTTCGATCTGGGCGAAAACTGGTATCTCATCATCCTCGATTCAGAGTGGTGGATCAATCAGAGTTTTCAACTGGTGCCCAATGTTAAAGGATGTGAATTTAGCACCCGGATCGAAGTGATGAATCAGGTAACGAACCTGGCCGAAGAAAACGACGACAAAAATATTCTGATCTCTTTTCATCATCCGCTTTATAGTAATGGAAGCCATGGCGGGTTTTATACATTTCGCGATTATGTATTTCCGCTTACTAATTTGTACGAAGGGCTGTATGTTCCTTTACCCTTAATAGGCTCTATATATCCGATTTACCGTAAAATCGGCCGGTCACCCCAAGATCAAAACCATCAGCAGTACGAAGAGTTTTCAAGAGAAATTCGGGAAGCGGTAGAAGATATTGAGAATGTTTTCTTTGCTGCAGGTCACGAGCATAGCCTTGGCTTTTACGAACAGAAAAAGGCAGACGAAAACAAAGATGGAACCGATTACTTTATTTTGAGTGGATCGGGCAGCAAGCAGTCATATGCGCGTACTGGCTACGGCGCCGAATTTGTATATTCTAACAAGGGATTTGCAAAACTGGTTTCGTACGAAGACGGCTCCGTTAATGTCGAATTTTGGGTCCCCAAAAATGATACTAATGAAGGCAGGCTCGTCTATTTTAAAAAAATTATTGAACCGGAGCAGAAAATAACCGAAGAAGAGCACATTGCCTTGCGTCGCGAAAACTATGAGGGAACAGAAGATACTGTAAAGACGCTGCGGGCAGGTCCTGAATATGCTGCCGGTGGATTGCATCGGTTTGTCTGGGGCGACCATTACCGCGATGCCTGGACTGCAGAAGTGGAAGTTCCGGTCTTTGATCTCGATACCAAGAAAGGTGGGCTGGAAGTTCTGGATGTTACTGGTGGCGAGCAAACCATAACCATTATCGTGCAGGATTCCAGCAAGCACAAATATGTGATGCGGTCGGTTCAAAAAAATCCGGTTAAGTCGCTGCCGAGTGTACTGCAGGAAACATTTGCATCTGATGTGGCCAAAGACCAGGTTTCGGCTTCGCATCCGTATGGGGCTATGCTTGTGCCACCCCTTTCTAAAGCTGCAGGTGTGTATAGTACCAATCCCGAATACGGCTATATTTCTAAAAAGTCAGGGATAAAGATGGACTTGGGCAACCGCGAAGGAGCACTGGTTACGTTCGAAGAATTTGTCAGCACGGACTGGTTCAACCGGAAGTATCAAAAACAGGCCGTTGATATGGTTGATTCCGATGAGCTGTGGGAGCGCATGCGTCAGGAAGGGCAAGCCAGGGTTGATGAAAAGCAACTCGTACGATCCCGTTTGTTTGATATATTTATTGGTGACTGGGATCGCCACGAAGGGCAGTGGTTTTGGGCCGAAACCAAAACCGATTCTATTTCGGTTTACGAGCCTATTCCCATCGACCGTGACAATGCGTTCTTTAAAAGTGATGGCGCCATTCCGTGGATCGGGCGCCGAAAATGGGCCCTGCGCAAGTTTCAGCTTTTTGATAATGACATCCGTGATATGGCAGGGCTAAATTTTAACGCCCGTTTTTTTGACCGCTGGTTCATGAATGAACTTCCCAAAGAAAACTGGATTTCTATTGCCGAAGATATGCAGCAAGCCCTTACCGACTCGGTTATAAATGAAGCGATCAGCCAGTGGCCGAAACCGATACAGCAAATCAACGGTGATATCTTCAGAGAAAAGTTAAAACAACGCCGGGATAAACTTACCGAATTTGCCCTCCGCTATTACGATATTTTATCGGAGGAGGTAAATGTATACGGGAGCGATAAAGCCGACCGGTTTGAGGTGGTGCGCAGCCCCAATGGGCAGACGAGCGTCATCATTTATGAAAAAATTGAAGATGTCCCCGAAGGTGAACAGAAGCAGTTGTTTGCCCGGACGTTTAAAGTGGGAGAAACCGATGAAATTCGGCTGTTTGGTTTTGGTGATAACGACGATTTTGACATAACCGGAAGCAGCGATAAGGCAATGACGATTCGTGTGGTTGGCGGAGAGGGCCGGGATGTTGTCAATGATAAATCAGATGTCGACGGAAGGTCCGAAGAAACGCTGGTGTACGACACCGATTACGGTTCAACCATTATTTCCAGCGGGGAAGTGCAGTCTAAAACCTCGAATGATCCCCGGATCAACCGTTTTGATAATCGATCATTCGAGTATAACTATGTTGCTCCGCTTGTTACAGCCGGATATAATAGTGATGATGGCATATTTCTGGGCGGTGGTGCGCTTATCAGAACATATGGTTTCCGGAAAGATCCGTTTGCCGCAAAACACCGGATTACAGTCAAGCGCGCACTTAAAACATCATCATTTAGCGCTGCTTATAACGGGGTCTTTAGTGAAGAGGCAGGTCCGCTGGATCTGGAACTGGATGCTGAAGTAAAAGCGCCGGATTTCGTTTCAAACTATTTTGGGCTGGGCAATGAAACCGAGCGCGGCACAAAGGATTACAGTTTTTACGATTATAAAATTGATAATGCGGAATTGTCGGCCGGTGTAGCCGAAGACTTCGAAGAGCTGCTGTTTATCCACGGAGATATTGGGTATGAGTATTTCCGTCCTATTAAAATGCCGGACAGATTTATTACCTCTCCGGCATCGGGGCTTACGGATGATGTTTTTTCAGCGCATCACTATGCTACATTGGGAGCGGGATTACAAGTAACCACCGTCGATGAAACCCTTTTCCCTCACTACGGAGCAGAATTTGTGGCGTCAGGCAAGCTAAATGTGGGGCTTAATGGCAGGAGTGAAACATTCACCCGCCTGAAAAGTGAGATAAAGGGATATTATACACTGGAAAGTATTACAACCACCCTTGCTTCGCGGCTTGGTTTTGCAACGAATATCGGCGATTACGACTTTTTCCAGGCCAACACACTGGGCGGACAACGGGTCTTTAGTGGCTCCGGTAACCTAAGGGGGTTTGCCCGAAAGCGGTTTTCAGGGCGTACCAGCGTATATCACAATACAGAACTGCGTACCAAGGTTGGAGACTTCAGTTCGTACCTGTTCCCCGCTACGTTTGGTATTACGGCCTTTTTCGACCAGGGACGGGTGTGGAAAAGCAATGAGCGTTCCCGCCTGTGGCATGTAGGATACGGCGGCGGTATATGGATCAGTCCGCTGGAGTATTTCATTTTGAATACAAGTTATGCGGTCTCAAAAGAAGATGAGTTTATATCAGTAACACTGGGTTTTACGTTTTAATCTCATTACTGTTGATGTCATCATGAAGGATGATGACACTATTAAAATTATATTCGCGCTTCTTCTTTCAGTAAGTGTCTGAACTCCTTTCGAAGCTTTTTCATTTTAGGAGCAATTACAAATGAGCAATAGCCCGCACTTGGATTGTTTGCGTAATAATTTTGATGATCTTCTTCGGCTTCATAAAAGGCGTCAAGCGGCTCAATTTCTGTCACGATGGGGTCATTCCATAAATCAGAGGCGTCGGTCTCTGTACGAGACGTTTCGGCAAGTTTTTTCTGCTCTTCGTTATGGTAAAAAATGGCCGAACGGTATTGTGTGCCTACATCCGCTCCCTGTCGGTTTTTGGTGGTGGGGTTATGCGTATGCCAAAAAACTGTTAATAGCTGTTGGTAAGAGATTACAGAGGGATTAAACGTTATTTGTGCTACTTCGGCATGACCGGTTGACCCCGAGCAGACTTCACGATAAGAAGGATTTTTTATATGTCCCCCCGCATATCCCGAGGTTACCGACTTAACGCCCTTCAAACTTTGAAAAACGGCCTCTACACACCAGAAGCATCCGGCCCCGAAGGTTGCTTTGGAAAACGTATTTGAATTGTCACTCATAATTACATCGCCATTGATTAGGGTTTTGCCTGATATACAAGACCATAACAATTTTTGCTGTTATAGATTCCAACAGTTTTAAAAATGATCACGATCAGCGCAAAATTGAGGGCGGGTACCTAATACTCCTGAACGCTTAAAATCACGTGCCTTCGTCGCAGTTATGAATTTAAAGAGAGTTTGTTAGAAAAAAATAATAAAGAATCTTTTATAAAGTGATCTGCGTACTGGGTATCAAGTGAACAAAAAAAGCCTTTTAAAATAACTGGGTGCATTTTTTGAAATATAGATTAAAAAATCCTAATCGCCGTATCTGTATGTGTGTTAAAGGCTTCTAATGGTACAAATAAAAGTATTCACCTATTTTATTAGTAGAAAAAACATTGCAGATACCTATCTGAAAATCACATTTAAATAGCTATGAAAACAAAGCTTACAATAATTTCCGTATTTATCTTGGTTTTAATTTTTAGCGTGGCGCCGATGGCGCAGGCGCAAAGTGAAGATGTCTCTTCCAACCTGGAAGTGTATAGAATTACTATGGTCAACGGGGAGGAAGTAGTAGAGCAGGTTACGACTATTTCACCCGGAGATACACTTGAGTATCGATTGACCTATACCAATAACTTGTCCGACGCCATTTCTGATTTGCAGCCGATTCTTCCTATTCCACAAGGGGTACAATATCTGGAAAATACAGCAATACCCGAACTTGAAGAAGCCAGCCTGGATGCAGAGGGGAATACTTTTCAATCTTTACCCATTCAGCGAGAAGAAACACTTGAAAGCGGTCTGGTGGTAGAGCGTGAAGTGCCAGCCCGTGAGTATCGTCGCCTGCGATGGAGGGTTCCTGCCCTTGAATCACAGGCGTCGGTTATGCTAAGGGCACGCGTATGGGTTATAAACAGATCCAACCTGTAGGGTAGAGACATCAATTTCTAACAACTAAAATTCGGGGGTGCTTTTTCGGGTAAGCCTATAACGTACCCTTTCTGTATTACTCCCGGCTTTCAAATACGAACGATTATAATCAAACCTAAACCTAACAACCAATAATCCAATCATGGAAAAACAAATGACCACAATTACACGTACGTTGTGTGGCAAATTGTTTGGATTTTTCACCCTTCTTATGGTGGTGGGGCTAACATTTATGCTGGCACCGAATAGTGCTCTGGCACAAACTGTCCCGCAAGCCGGTGAAGAAATCGAAAACCAGGCAAATGCTACATATACGGATAATAATGGGAATCCAAGGACTGCACAGTCAAACACGGTAACAACCGTAGTTCAGCAAGTGGCAGCGGTAACCATTACCAATGGGGTAACTAAAAATGTTAGTCCCGGCGGATATGTAGACTTCAGCCATACCATTACCAATAATGGTAACGGTAACGACACTTTTGCCTTAGTTGCTACACCAACGTCGGCAAATTTCACCTTTACAGATATAAAAATTTATCCCGATCAGGGAGGTGGAGTACCAGATCTTAATAACGAAATTACAGGTTCAACACCTACCATAGGTGCAGGGCAAACATACAATATCGTTGTACGGGCTACGGTGCCGAGTTCTGCAGTAGACGGGGAATCTGAATCTATTGATATTACAGCTACCAGTGACTTTGACACAGCTGAGTCAGCATCAACCGACCCGGATGATGTAGCTCAGGTAGAAGAAGATGCAGTGATCACGGTTACCAAAGATTACCTCGATAGCGGAGGCAATGTAACGACCGGGGGCGATGTAGGAGAAACGGTAACGGTACGCTTTAGTATCAGTAACACCGGTAACGCCGATGCTACCAATCTTTCAGTTACTGATCCGCTGCCCACGGGGTTTGTTTATCAGCCCGGAACAGCCGTTTACCAAAGTGCAAGCCGTACGGATACCGACGGCGACAGTGACGGCTATAAATACAATGCAACCAATCAGACCATCACGCTTACATCAGGAACCCTTGCCTCGGGTGCAACTGCGTCTTTAACCTTTGAGGTGGTTGTTAATACCGGTACGGAAGGCACCACGATTTCGAACACCGGTACCTATAACCATGATGATTTGGGTACTGCGGAGACCACAAACCCGGCCCTGTTTAATGTTAATGAAAGATATGGCATTGAGACGGTGGATAATGTGGGAGCTGATGATGATGTGATTGAAGCAGGACCGGTGAATCAGGGTGCTGTTGTTGATTTCGTCAACCGGTTTGAAAATACAGGTACGGCTTCTGATTCATACAAAATTACGCTTTCTGGGCAGAGTAACTATCCGAATGGTACAACGTTTACACTGCACCGGACAGACGGAAGCGGTACGGTAACCAGCCAGATTACAGCAAATGGCGGTGGTGACTTTATAATAGGACCGATTGCTGAAGGTGCGCAATTCGAAGTTGTTGTACGGGCAGACTTGCCTAACAATGCTTCAGGCGGACCATATAACTTGACGAAAACACTAACGTCTGTTAACGATCTATCCCAGTCGGCTGTTTTCACTGATCGATTAACGTCGGTTACTGCCAGTACGGTTGATGTTACGAATGATGAATCACTTGATACCAATTCGAGTGCAGCTGGTAATGGTGTCCAACCCACCGGTGAAGCCAGTGCCGTTACAACCAATACAACAGACCCGAACACTACAACCAGCTTCACGCTGTTTATCAATAATACCAGCGGCGTGTCTGATACCTATAATCTGGCAGCAAGTACCGATAACACCTTTGGAAGTGTCACGCTGCCTTCCGGATGGTCGGTAGAGTTCCGGAACACAGGGGGGACACCGATCACAAGTACCGGATCAATTCCTGCGGGTGGAGCGGTAGAAGTTACCGCCGTAGTTACGGTACCATCAAATGCAACTCCGGGAGCGCAAAGTATCTATTTCCGTGCACGATCGGGTGCTACGGGTGCCGCGGACGTGAAGCATGATGCTGTTAATGTTAATGCCGTTCGTAGCATAACATTGGTTAGCGACCAAGGTGACGATGTGGTGCCGGGTGGTTCTGTTACCTATACACACACCTTAACAAATACAGGTAACGTCATTGAAAATGATTCCGGCACACCATTACAGGTGAGCCTGGCGCATACGCAGGCCAGTGGCTTCCAGTCAGTGGTATTCCTCGATGTGAATAATGACGGCGTTATTGATGGCGGTGATACGCAGATAACCGGTGCCGGTGGTACCGTTACTTTACCCGGCGGTACATTAACAAGCGGTGCTTCGGTTCAGCTTCTGGTACGCGTTAGTGCAGGGACAGGTGTTACCGACGGAACGGTTAACAATACCACACTTACCGTACAAGGTACTGGTGTAAACACGGTTAGCAATACCGACAATACTGAGGTGGTAACCGGTAATCTTGAGATCGTAAAAACACAGTCATTGTCACCAACCGGACCTTTTAGCGGCGATAACGCCGGCGATCCGGATTTACAGGCCGATCCCGGTGATATTATTTATTACCGCATTGTGGTAACAAATAATGGCTCGGCCCCGGTTACAAACATTACGCTTACCGATGACGTGCCCGACTTCACAACTTATGAAGTAGCGGCAACGGTATCAGGCGACGGTTCTCCTTCGATTGACAGCCAGCCCTCTGTGGGCGGTACTGGAATCATAACGGTGAGCGTAGCCCAGCTTAATGCCGGTCAATCCTTTACCATTGAATTCGCTGTGGAAATCAACAGCAATTAATTCTCAATCTATTAGCAATGTGTGGAGAGAAGGGTGAAGCCTTCTCTCTTCTTATAAAAAATAATCATCCGGCTTTTTTTGATGCGTAACCTGTTTTCACATATCTTATTTGTTGCACTTGTACTGATTGCCTTGCCGGCTGTTGGTCAACAAGTGCCGCGGGCAGGTACGTCTATTGATAACCAGGCCAGTGGGTATCATTTTTTCCCTTCCTATTCCGATACCGTCTTTAAAAACTCCAATACCGTAAGTCTCATCGTACAGGAGGCAGAAAACATTAACCTTGTTCCCAATCACCGTGAGAAAATACGTATTGGGCAGGTAACAAGGTTTACCCATACGCTTTCAAATACCGGCAATGTACCGACAACCGTTACCATTACGGCCGAAAATATAATGGGTGATGATTTTGATTTGGATAACATAATTTTATCTACGGTTGAAGAGGCATCAAAAATGGTATCCAATATCGGAATGGCTGGAGCATCGCAGGCTGCTTCTAAAGAAATAACGGTAGAACTGGAACCCGGAGAGGTATTTGATTTCACTATTTCCCTGGTTGTGCCCAATGAGGCAAAGGCCCGTGATTTGGGTAAGGTTAAAATAGAAGCAAAGACCAGCAGCGGGAAACTTATTCTCAGTAATACGGATATTCTGGAAGTGCTTGAAGGACCCCGGGTAGAAGTGGTAAAGAAAGCAGCAGAAAGTACCGGAAAGCAGGGAGGAGAAATTACCTATCTTATTACCGGCAGTAACGAAGGGGATCAAACAGCCCGAACCTTTAATATCCAGGTTAATAATGTTCCCTTGCAAAAGGTAATTTTACGTGATCCGATTCCAGCTAATACGAGTTTTTTGCGGACATTAAGCACCGAAGGCGGGATGACGCTGTATCATACAATAGATGATCCTGAATTCACCTATTCGACTACACTGCCGGATGATTTATCCCGGGTTGACGAATTTGCCGTAGCATACGATTCCATCGCACCGGGCCAGAAATTTGAGGCGCAGTTTGTGGTGGCCATTAATGAAAATGCTGCCGGACTTATTAAGAATATTGCCCAGGTTGACTATCGCGACCCTATTGATGACGAGCAGCAAAGTACAACGGCAGAAACAAACCTCGTGGAAGAGGTTTTACCTGAATATGAAGCAGAACTCGATTATTATACCGATGGTAACTACAAGACCGTTAGCCGCGCTGCCCGAATTTCTGGCCCGTTATTTTTACAAGCCAATGCTGCTGCCTGCAATGCGAGTAGTGCCGTCAAAGATACCACCGTTATCACTTTCAAATCGCGGGATACGGGAGACATAGAAGAACTAACCGGGATAGAGACAGGGCATAATACGGGCTACTTTCGGGTTATGCCCAATGCACCACTGCGCGATGCGGCAAAGTTTACGGTACGCAAAAGAAATAACATTATAGAAACCGTAGGCGATGATGTTATCACAGCTACATTGCCGGCCTGCAGTGAAAACCAGGAGGCGGTAACGACACAGATTCACATTTCTCCATACGGCGTTATTTTTAACAGCGAAGATGGCGAGCCCGTTGCAAATACATCTATTACTCTTATTGATGTTACCGGAGAAGGTAACGGCGGTAATCCAGGGGCCCCGGCTACTGTATATAATGAGCAGGGCACCGAAAAGATTGAAAATACCCAGGAGACGGGAGAAGACGGAGAGTTTGAGTTTCCTTATGTGCAGCCCAGCACCTATCGTATTGAGGTAGAGCCTCCAACCGGTTGGCGTTTTGCTTCCATTGTTGAACCGCAGGATCTGCCCGGTAACCGGAAAGTTGACGAGTGGGCTTCGTACGGAAGGGAATTCGGGGTTACTGAACCCGGGCCGGTTGGAGTTGACGTACCGGTAGATCCCGCAACGGATGGCATTCTATTCATCGAAAAAACGGTATCAACTTCCGGGGCAGAAGTCGGTGATTTCGTCACCTATCAAATTACAGTGGCAAACAACGCATCTACGGTTGTTTCTGATGTTCGTGTTGAGGATACCTTGCCGTTTGGCTTCCGTTACGAAAAAGGAACCGCACGGCGGGATGAAAAACCCATTGCGGATCCCGATGGAGGGAAGGGACCATCACTCAGTTTTATGCTGGGCGATATTCAGGGCAATAGCTCGGTTACGCTTACCTACCGTGTACTGCTTGGCACCGGCGCGTTAAACGGCGATGGTACGAACCGCGCTGTAGCCGTAAGTAATGAAGGACTACAAATCACAAGTAACGAAGCCCAGAGTAAAGTTGAGGTACGCGGTGGCGTATTCACCGATAAAGGGTACATAATCGGTAAAGTATTTGCCGATGTAAACGAAAATGATGTGCAGGATCCCGGAGAGCCCGGCGTTCCCGGCGTTCGTCTTTATCTCGAAAATGGTTCATTCGTTATTACCGATAGTGAAGGTAAATATACGTTTTATGGCATCAATCCCAATAAACACACGATAAAAGTTGACAACTATTCGTTGCCACAGGGCAGCCGGCTTGGTGTGCTCGATAACCGGCATGCCGGAGACCCTTCCACCCGGTTTGTCGATTTGAAAAATGGGGAACTGCACCGTGCCGATTTTGCTATTTGTGACCTCACGGAAGCGGCAAAACGTGAAATAGAAGACCGCCGCAAACAATTTAATATGGTAGTCAGCGACGAAGTGGGAACAACGCTTGAGCGAAATTTTTCGACCGATGCTCAAGACCCAACACGTGCTGTTCGCCGGGCGCAGGCAAGCGGCGTGGTTGACGGCGTCAAGCTCCCGGGTTTTCGTAAGCAAAAAAATGGTAGCTCCGCATTGGCCCAATCTTCATCTGCTATCCTCAATGATACGGCAGCAGTTGAGCAGATAACACTTGAGGATGCTATGCTGGGTGAAAAGGCAGAAATTGGGTTTATCGGTCTGCAGGATAACGATACCCTGCAAGCTGCACAGACAAGAATTTGGATAAAGGGCCGAAGCAGTACAGCACTTTCTCTTAGCGTTAATGGGGAGAAAATTGGAGAAGATCGCATTAGTAAACGAAGCAAGCTCACGACACAAAAACTCCAGGCGCAAGAATATATCGGTGTTAATCTTACACCCGGTAAAAATACACTTACCCTTACGGCAATCGATCCGTTTGGTAACGAGCGGGGACGGAAGCAGATAATGGTTTTTGCTCCCGGCCATATCCACAAAATAAAGCTCACAACGCCTGTTAATGACGTGCCGGCCGATGGTATTTCAACAGCCGTCGTAAAAGTTTGGTTGCAAGATAAAGAAGGCGTTGCCGTCAATGCAAAAACACCGGTTACCCTTGATGTCTCAATCGGTGAATGGTTGGTGAAAGATCTGGATTCGTCAACACCCGGTACCCAAACCTATGTTACCGGTGGGGAAGCAGAATTTGAGCTGCAATCGACTATCGAACCACAGGATGCTGATGTTCGCGTGTCAATCGGGGTGATGGAAGCAGAAACCGTGGTAAGTTTCTTGCCCGATCTTCGTCCCCTTATTGCCGCAGGTATCATAGAAGGGACAATTCGATTAAACGAAGGTGCCAGTATTGTTCCGGCCCGCAGCGCCGACGGTTTTGAGCGGGAGCTAAAGTCGCTTTCATACAGCACCGATGATTATACGGCTGATGCCCGTGCGGCCTTTTTCCTGAAAGGGAAGATTAAAGGAAATATGCTGTTGACGGCGGGTTTTGATTCTGAAAAAGATGATGACCGCCTGTTTCGTGATATTCAGCCCGATGAGTTTTACCCTGTCTATGGTGAATCATCGGTAAAGGGATACGATGCACAGTCAACCGGACGGCTGTACGTGCGGGTTGATCACAAGAAGACCTATGCTCTTTATGGCGATTTTGTAACGCAGGAGCGGCATCTGGCCAAAAGCCTTGGTGAATACAACCGTACCCAGACAGGGATTAAACTGCATTACGAAAAAGACTGGGCACGTATCAATGTGTTTGGCAGCCAGGCGACTTCGTTACAGCGCATCGATGAGTTTCGGGGGCAGGGTATTTCGGGACCGTACGAACTGCAATTCGATAATATTTTGATTAACAGCGAACAGGTTGAGATCATAACGCGCGATCGCAATCAGCCATCTATTATTCTCGAACGGGAAAAACTGGTGCGTTTCCGCGATTATGTAATAGAACCGTTTACGGGCAATATTCTCTTTAAAACAGCTGTGCCGAGTGTTGATCCAAAGCTGAATCCTGTTTTTATCCGGGTGACCTACGAAGTGGAAAGCGGGGCGGAAGATTACTTGATCGGCGGAGCTGATGGACAGATCAAGATTACGGATTTCTTTGAAGTGGGCGGCTCATTTGTAGAAGATCGCAATCCAGAAGACAACTACCGTCTTAAAAGTATCAACTCCACATTACGACTTGGTGAAAATACGGTATTGATTGGGGAAGCAGCCGAAAGCACGACCGAGCTTGAAGGTACTGGCCGGGGCGGACGCATTGAATTGCAGCATCGTGGCCAAATCGTCGATGGCCGTTTGTATGCCGGCCAAACCGACGAAGATTTTGTCAACCGCGCGTCTCAGCTTGGTCAGGGGCGGACCGAAGCCGGCGCACTCGGATCCATTAAACTGACGAACTCAACTAATTTAAAAGGAGAGTTTCTATACAGCAGCAACGACACGCTGGGTACCAATACCACCGGCGGTTTGCTTAACATTCAGCAGCGTATTACGAACGATATCCGTGCTGAAGTAGGGGTTCGTTACTCTAAGCAAAACAGATCGCAGTCGGGGATATCGGGTGATGAAGATATCACCAATAAAAATATTCGCGGTAAATTAACGGTGGGTGTTCCCAAGGTAAAAGGAGCAACTATTTATGGAGAGTACGAGCAGGATATTAATGAAAGCGACCGGAAGCTTATTGCTGTTGGCGGCGATTACCAGCTTAAAAATCGAGGTAGAATCTATGCGCGTCACGAGTTTATATCCAGTGCGCTCGGCCAGTATACGTTGAACAGTTCCACAGAACGCCAAAATACGGTTGTTGGTATTGATGCCAATTATATGCAAAACGGCCAGGTGTACAGCGAGTATCGTATGGATGATGCGTTTGACGGCCGCAATGCACAAGCGGCGATCGGGCTGCGCAATCGTTTTGAAATTCGTGAAGGGTTCGGCATCAATGCCGGGTTGGAGCGTATCTTTAGTTTAACGGGTGATCCACTGAATGAAGGGACAGCTATATCAGCCGGTGTTGACTATACTGCAAATCCGCTTTGGAAAGGCACCGCCCGGGCCGAAGCTCGTTTCAGCAATAATGGCGCCAGTTATTTGAGCACGCTGGGCTACGGTCGAAAAATAGATCCCAACTGGACGTTTTTAGGTAAGAATATATTCAGCCTGCAAGCATCGTCAAATCCCGGAACCGCGGATCGTATCCAGCAGCGTCTGCGGTTTGGTTTTGCGTATCGTGAAACAGCTCAAAACCGCTGGGACGGGCTGGGCCGCTACGAATTAAAGTACGAAAAGAATGGACAGTTTGGCGGGGACTATAGTCGGTTGGTTCATATTTTCTCGACTAATGTGAACTATCATCCAAGTGCCGACTGGACACACACTGGTCGTTTTGCAGCAAAAAAAGTAGCAGAATCATCAGCCGAGTTCGATTCAAAAAGTTTGACGATGCTTTTGAGTGCCCGCAGCATTCACGACATCACCCGAAAGTTAGACGGCGGTATTAATGCAAGTATGATGACAGATGCCGGTTTTAGCAGCCAAAATTATGGCGTAGGGGTTGAGCTGGGATACATTGTACACCGTAACCTGCGTCTGGCTATCGGATTTAATGTATTTGGATTTGAAGATCGTGACCTGGCTGCATCCAGCTTTACCCGAAAAGGCGTATATCTTGGATTCAGTTACAAGTTTGATGAGCGTCTGTTCCGCGGTCTTATGCCTGATGAAGACAAGAATGATTACCTGTATGCCACTTGCGATGAGTGTGCTGAACCGTCGACAAAGGCTGAAGCACTGCCGTTACCAGACCCCGAGTTAGATTTTAAAGGATTGCAGCCGGTGATTATAGAAACGCCCGATTTTAAGGTAGCAACCCGTAAACCACTTGTCACTCTTCCAAAAGATATTCACTTTGGCTTTGATAAGAATGAGATTAGTGAAGCTTCTAAACGAATGCTCAATCTCGTGGCTCAGTTCCTGAAAGACCAGGATGCGTTTAAACTGGAAGTTACCGGCCATACCGATAGTCAGGCTTCGTACCAATATAATTTAAATTTATCCAAGCGGCGCGCAGTGTCAGTTCGTGAATACCTCGTTAGTCAAGGCGTTGATGCGAGCAAGGTAACGTTCAAGGGATGGAGTTTTGACGATTCAAAAACAGACCGGGAAGAGGATGCCATCGACCGATCCATAAACCGCCGGGTTCAACTTAATATGGATATCCCAAACGTAAATGTTCGGTTCATCCCACAAATCAATGATCTGCAGATTGAAAAGCAGCGACTTGATGGGATGCAGAATACGGTGTATGTATTGGATACCCGCATTGACGCCGTGCCGGATCGTATTCATTTAAACGGAACTGATTTACGTGTATCTACAAAATATATGTTGAATCGAATTGCGATGGCGCTGAAATATCATCCTGAGGAGAAAGCGACATTTAGTTTTGCAGAATCACAAGTGGAACAGCAGCAAATAGTTGCAGATTTTCTGCAACAGGCCGGCACTGATATGAATCGCATCATTATGCAGGCAGTACCGGCTTCAACAAACGAAGATACACGAGCGAAAGCAGTAGCTATCGATTACGGTGAGCATTCACAATTGATATCTGTGAAACAAACCGATGATTTAAGGTTGACCGATAACGCAAAAATTGAAATGATTTTGGATAAAATGATCGAACTGCTGAAGCTGCGCGAAGATCACTTATTGATTACTAAAAACCGTAAATGAGATTAGAAAGCAAAACATATTGCCTGTTTTTAAGCTTCTTGCTGGGAATGATATTCCTGAATGTTGCCAGCATTATCGCCCAGCCAGCCGGGTACGATTATTACAAGCAGATTACCATCCAGGCTTCGCAGGTGCCTTCTACGCAAACCAATTTCCCGGTATTAATTAGTATTACAGATCCGGATCTGGCGGCTAATGTGCAGAATACCAATGGCTATGATATTATTTTTTCTTCGGATACTAACGGCAATAATATACTGAATCACCAGATTGAGAGCTACAATGCAGCAACCGGAACGTTGGTGGCATGGGTAGGGGTACCGAGCCTGAGCGGAAGCAGCAATACATCGATCTACATGTTTTATGGAAACTCAAGTGTCTCTGCCAATCCTTCAACAACGGCTACCTGGAGCAGCGAATATACCAGTGTGTACCATCTAAATAATTTTGCAGATGGTACTGCCACCGGAAATAACGGTACGAATAATGGTTCCATCAATGCAGCAGGTAAAATTGGAAGTGCCCGGCAATTTGACGGTAGCAATGATTATATACAATTAAGCCAGAATTTGGCGCAGGTGTTAGCCGGAAATGGTACGGTATCAGCATGGATAAAAACAAGTCAGGTTGGTAGCAATACTATTTGGGAGGCTCCGGGTTTAACAGGTATTGAAGAGAGCGGGGGCGGCAACGATATTTTCTATGGATTTATTGATGGTTCGGGTCGGGTAGGAGCAGCAGCCGGGAACGGGACTGCAGCTAAAAGCTCGAATGCGTTGAATAATAATCAGTGGCACCATGTGGTGTTTACCCGGAATGCGTCAAGTGGGCAGATACTCACATACGTTAATGGAATAATTCGTGGAAATGTAACCTCAGAAACAGGGAATAAAACGAATGCCTTTAACAGTATTGGCCGAATTGAAGATACCGGAGGATCTCCTGAATATTACCAGGGAGTAATTGATGAGTTTCGGGTTTCTAATCAGATTTTCTCTCAAAATCGCATTCAAACAGAATACAATAACCAAAATAACCCCTCTTCCTTTTATTCAGTTGGCAGTCAGCAGTCTGTTGATGATGTGGCGCCCGCTGCCCCGCAAAATGTTACGGCAACAGCAGTGGCCGGCGGTGATATCGAAATTTCATTTGATGATGTGGATGAGACCGGCAGCGGCGTTACTTCTTATTCTGTAAAACGCTCAACCTTGCAAGGCGGACCTTATAGTCAGGTTAGTACCGTTACCGATAATGAAAGTGCAACTTACAACTACAGCGACAATACTGCTTCCAACGGGACTACCTATTACTATGTGGTTACGGCGGTGGATGCAGCCGGCAATGAAAGTAATACTTCTGCTGAAGTTTCGGCCACGGCTGATGGTACCGCACCAACAGTCGAGACTGTCACAGTTAATGGCCAGAACTTGCAAATTGATTACAGCGAGATACTTAATAATGGTTCCGTTCCAGCGCCAAGTGATTTTAATATACAGGTGAATGGCAGTTCCCGAACAGTAACCAATGTTGCTATAAACGGCGATAAGGTAGATCTCACACTCAGTCCGTCGGTTGTACAGGGAGATAATGTGTCCGGAAGCTACACGGCAGGAAGTAATCCTATTGAAGACCAGGCAGGAAATGATGCAGCCAACTTAAGCGGTCCTGTAACCAATAATACAAGTGACAGTACACCCCCCAATGCTCCGCAAAATATGACGGCAACAGCCATCATGGGTGGTGATATAGCGATATCCTTCGATGATGTGGACGAAGTTTCCGGTACGGGGGTAAATTCGTATTCAGTGAAGCGTTCTGCAAACCCGGGCGGCCCGTACAGTCAGGTTGGAACCGTCGCAGATGATGAGAGCACCAGTTACACGTATACCGACAATACCGTTTCGGATGGCACTACCTATTATTATGTGGTAACAGCCATTGATGCCGCCACGAATGAAAGCAGTAATTCATCCGAAGTCTCGGCTACCGCCGATGGTACGGGCCCAACGTTAGAAACAGCCACAGTTAATAGCACCATCCTGCAGCTTGATTATGACGAGCAATTAAACACCGGTTCTGTCCCCGTGGCAGGTGCCTACGCAGTACAGGTGAATAGCAGTTCCCAAAGCATTTCAAACGTTGGCATTAATGGTGACAAGGTGAATATTACACTGGTTTCCGGGGTAAGTCCGGGAGACAACATCACGATAAGTTATACGGCCGGAGTAAATCCAGTTGAAGATATCGTTGGAAATCCGGCGGCGAATTTCTCTAATCAAACCGTAATAAATAATTCCGATAATACCCCCCCAATACTTAACAGTATTACTGTTAACAGCAGTAGTTTAAAGTTGGATTATAACGAAACCTTAGATTTAGGTTCGGTACCGGCTGTCGGTGATTATACAGTTTGGGTGAATGGCAATCCGCGGACAATTACAAATGTACAGCTCAATAATATCCGGGTAAATCTGACGCTCAGCCCGGCCGTAGTGAGCGGTGATAATGTTCAGGTCGATTACACGGCGGGTGCCAATCCGGTACAGGATGCGGCCGGAAATAACGTGGCGAATTTTACCAATCAAACCGCTGCCAATAATACCTTCAGCAATTCCGGCTTTGGTCCGGATCCCTGCCCGATCGTCAATGGCCAGGATGCTGCATGGGCATGTTTTGATGGCATCAACGGGGGGACCACCATGTCGGCTTTGGTAGGTAACCTTGAGATTGCCACGGTTGATGCCGTTGGACAGACAACTTTTGCGCCCAATGCGTTGCAGCAGTGGGCCAGCGGTGTCTTCTCGGGTGATCAGTACAATGGCCCGCAGGCCAATCCCATCGGTGCCAGTGGCAACGCTTCCTCATTTGATATTACCATCCCATCGGGTGTACCATCGGATGCCATCATCTTTGCGCTGAACCGGCTGCGGCCTTCGTCCGGGAATACGAGCTACACGCTTGAGGCTTTCAATTCAGCCGGAAGTAAAATTACTGTTAATGACTGGGTGACCGGCCAGGGTACCGACGGCGGTGTTTGTACGAACAGTGTAAACCTTGTTTATACTAACGGGAATACGACGATTGAATTCCGTCCGACCGTTTCCGGAGATCCATCGTGTTCATCATCTTCAACCCCCGTATGGTTCCGCATTACCGATGATAATGTCGCTCGCATCGAAATTCGAAAGGTTGCCGCCGAGCCCGATAATATTCATCTTGGTATGGCTGTCGCAGCCGATTTCGGCGATGCCCCCAATGTATATAACACGCGCTATAACTCACGTGCCAATCCACCGGCATTTCACCTGCTTAATAACGACGCACCGAACACCGTCTACTTTGGCTCTGGTGTGGACGGCGACGGTAACGGCCGCCCGAACACCAATGCTACGGGTGATGATAATGATTCCGGTCTCGACAGCGGCGATGATGAAGACGGCATTGCCTCATTGCCAACACTGACGGCCGCTGATACGCAATACAGTATTACACTTTCCTGTACGGATGGCGGCGCAGCAGGCGGCTGGATTGATTTTGATCAGTCTGATTCATTTGACTTCAATGAGTACGCTTCCGGTACCTGCTCGTCGGGCAGTGTAACCTTAACATGGACCGGCCTGTCCGGGTTGAATACGGGGCAAACATACGCTCGCTTCCGGATTGCTTCCAGCAGTGCGGAGATCGCCGAACCGGCAGGATATGCAACCGACGGCGAAGTGGAAGATTATACGTTGACTATCAGCCCGGCTGCGCAAACCGATCTGGAAATTGTAAAAGCAGTGGATAATTCCACACCGATTGAAGGTGATCATATCAGCTTTACGGTTAAAGTTGTGAATAACGGATCTGATAACGCTACGGATGTTGAAGTTACCGATCAATTACCGGCCGGATTGACCTACGTTTCATCAACCCCGCAGCAGGGTACCTACAACAACAGTACCGGAATTTGGAACGTGGGCAATATTAGTGCCAACGATTCCACATCACTGGTTCTCACTGCTTCAGTCAATAGCGCAACCTCTGGACAAACGATTACCAACACTGCTTCGGTAACAGCGGTTAATGAAAGTGACCCCGTACCTTCCAATAATTCGGCATCATCGGGTATCACCGTTGTGCAGCCGGCGACGGACATCTCCATTGTTAAAATTGTTGACAATGCGGTACCTATCGAGGGAGAAACGGTAACGTACACCGTATCGGTAACTAATGAGGGGCCCCGCAATGCCACCAACCTTTCTGTAATCGATCAGTTACCTACAGGCATTACGTATCAATCATCTACTGCAAGCAAGGGATCGTATAATCAATCTACCGGTATTTGGAGTATAGGAACATTAAATAATGGGGAATCTGCTTCTTTGACCATTCAGGTCAGCATTGATGATGAGACTGTAGGCAGTGATATTGCAAATACGGCGGCGCTCAACAGCCTGGATCAAACCGATCCTAATGACAGTAATAACAGTTCTACAGCAACGATCGATATTGTTCCGCCGAATGAACCCACCACCTGTAACGACCGCCCAACCCTTTCGTTCGAAAGCCCAACGCTGATAAGCGGATCGGCCGGACAGGTAGGCGCTGTCTACCGCTTTAATGATGTTTATCCGGCGTCGGCTAATGAGGTTTATGCCCGGGTAGAAATTTTGACACTAAACAATATAATTTTACATGATATTGATAATGCACCGTCATATACAGGCATTGATGATGAGCTTTCACCCTTCATTGAAAATAATAGTGAAAGTGACGGTTATATCGATTTTAGAATATCTTTCTTTGATGCCAGTACGGATCAGCCCAAATATATGTCCTTTGCTGCAACTACCGCCGATATTGACGGTACCAGCAGTGGCGGAGGGGACCTGAAGGATTTTGTGGGATATGAGAGTCTGACCTCATTTACGTGGGAACAAAATACGCAGCTTATACAGGGTGCCAGCGGCAGTTTTTTAACATTTGAATCAGCCAACTTCCAGGATACACAGCCGACCTATAGTAATTATACAGATTATATGGTCTATGCGACCTATACCAACGAGCCGACATTCAGGTTGCGTACCGGCATTAAAGCCAACGGAATGACGGATGACCGAACCATATCCGTGAGTTTTAACCCATGCAAAATTAATGAATTCAACAACCCCGTTTCCGAAAATATTACCGATGTCGGCATCACAAAAACAGTGGACGATGTGACTCCGCAGACAGGAGAAACGATAACATATACGATTAATGCCGAAAACACCCGGGCCAATGCCGTAGGTGGTGTGGAAATAACTGATCAACTGCCTAACGACCTAACCTTTGTTTCTGCAACTCCAAGCAAGGGAACCTATAATAGTACTTCCGGGATTTGGGATATTGGTAATTTCTCGGGATTGGAATCAGCAAATTTGATTATCAAGGCTACGGTAAATTCCGGAACAGAGGGCGAAACAATAAGCAACACTGCCACTTTGACTAACAGTTCCGGCACCGATCAAAATCAATCCAATAATTCCGCTTCTGCAGATATCCAGGTATTTGATCCGGGTTCGGGCATGCAATGTACCGAGCCGCCCTATTTCTCATTTGCCAATCCCAACCTCGAAGCCGGTTCATCGGGACAGGTCGGCGCGGTATACCGGTTTAGCAATGTGCGGTCGGGCATCGATGCATTGGTAAAAATTACGGCCAGGAATAATGCCCAGCTTAACGAGATAGATTCAAACCAAGGGGTAAGCAATGCCAACTTCAGTCCGCTGTATGCTCTGCAAAACGGCAACAATACCAGCGGATACATCGAATGGGAAATCAAGTTTGTACAATCCGGCACGTTTACTCCAATCAAGCAGACGTTTGCCATGACGGCACTGGACGTTGACGGCTATGCAACAGGAGGTTCAAGCATCAGGGATTATCTTAGTTTTTCTCAGAATCAGTCGAATACAGTTGAAGCAAGCACAGAGCTTACCCTTTCTTCCCATCCGCCGTTTCAGCGATTTGCATCAACCAATACAAACGATTCTCCAACGGGTATCCTGGATACCGATTTCATGGTATATATTGGCTACAATTATACCTCCGTGCTGAATATTCGTACCGGATCCATTGCTACCGGCGGCTACACAAGTCAGCGGCTGGTTGATATCGATTTTCGCCAGTGTCTGGACCAGGAATTCGATAATCCGGTGGTTACTATGCGTAATGCCGATATCGCGGTCAACAAAACTACCGACAATGCGAATCCGCTGGCGGGTGAAACCGTCAACTTTACGGTTTCTGTTACCAATAATGGTCCTGAAAATGCAACCGAGCTGGATATTAACGAGACGCTGCCAGCGGGCTTGTCACTTGTATCAGCAAATCCCAGCCAGGGGACGTATAACCAGCTCACAAAAATATGGGCAGTTGGCACGTTGAACTCCGGCAATTCAGCTACGCTGGATCTGGAAACAACGGTAAACCAGGGAGCCGATGAGGATATGATCAATAAAGCGTTTGTAAAAGGGCTAAACCAGGCTGATCCCGCCGTGGCTAATGATACTTCTGAAGTTGCTATTGCGGTTAGTGTACCTGTCGAAGGAATCGTATTTGAAGATAAAACCGGCAATGCTGTCGCCGACGGTGATACCAACTTTGGAGATGCTACCGGTGATCAACAGGCAAAAGCCAATGTTAAGATACACTTGTTTAAAGATGGGGGTGATGGCACTGCGAATGGTGCCGATGATACCTTTATACAGACTGTGCAAACCAACAGTATCGGGCAGTATAATTTCCAGGTTGGTGAAAATGGGGACTACTGGATAGCGGTTGACTCCCGAACCGGCGGGTTGTCCAACGGCACTACATGGGCCGAACAGACCTATGCTCCTGCGGGCGGGCTTTGTACCGATGGAGCCGGTGTCACCACAACCCGATCAACCGCTGGTGCCTGTTTCGGCGGCCGCCGCGGGACGGCCTCTGACTTGATTTCCGCTACCCCGGCCGGCAGCGATCTTGCCAATGCCGAACATGTGGCTAAAGTAACGATGAGTGGTTCGGAGATTACAGGTATCAATTTTGGTTTCAGTTTCAACGTGGTTACCCATACGGGTGACGGTGATGACGACGCTACTGCAAGCCGGTCGACCCAGGGCTCGCTGCGGCAGTTCATTCAAAATGCCAATAACATTGCGGGTGCCAATGCCATGCGTTTTGTACCTGCGGTAGCTACAAATGCTTCGGGTGGCGGTGGTAACTGGTGGAGTATCACCATTGGTTCGGCACTGCCAGCGGTTACGGGACCGCTCACCACGATTGACGGTACGGCGTTTGATCTGAATAATCCGGCCAGCGAACTGAATACGAACACTGGAAGTACAGGTACTGGTGGTAATGTAGGAGTTGATCAGCTGCCGTTGAATACCTTTGAACTAAAGGAATTAGATATTAACCTGAATGATATCGGTAATAATGCCTTCCAAATTAATAGTACAGGGGTAGTCAATATCCGTGATTTAGCACTCTATAATAATACACAGTTATTGCAAGTGTCGCAGGTATCGAACGGCGTCGTTGAGCGCAACTTACTCGGCAATAATGCCGGCGGATCCCTTGGTAACCTTAATCTGATTAGTAACAGTAGCATTGTCTTTACCGGCAATGCTTCAACTTCCATTGAGATTCGGAAAAATAATATCAGTCCCAACTGGATTGATGGCGTCAAATCAAATAATGCCAATGCCCTTATTGACCTGAACCAAAATGAAATTCATAGTATCGGCGGGCTTAGTTCTCAGGGCGATGGAGTAGCGGGTATTGGAACATGGACGATAGAGCAAAACCTGATTTATAATAACGGACAAGATAACAATCAATCCCATAACGGCGGCAGTGGTATTGAGATTGGCGGCAGCAGCGGATCCTCCCAAAATAATGTGATTCGAAATAATACTATTCGAGACAACAAAATTGCCGGTATTACAATTTTGAATAATGTATTAAGTACGACCATTCGGAAAAATATCATCAACAATAACGGAACCAACTATACATCGGGGCCTGCGCTGGGCGCCGGAGTGCGGCTGACGACACCGGCATCACAAACTCAGCAGGGCATCAACATCAGTCAGAACAGTTTCTATGGTAACTATGGGTTGGCGATCGATATTGTGAAAGATTACAGCGGATCAGGCCAGGCCGACGGCGTGAATCCCAACGACGGTGCGTTGCAGGCGGCTTCATCGGTACCTAACCGCGGGCTCGACTACCCGGTATTTACGCTGACAACGCTGGAGGGTTCAACGCTGCATATCGAAGGGTATGTAGGTACGTTTAACAATCGTCTTGCCGGACCGTTTACGATCGAAATTTATAAAGCCGATAATGATGGCAACAACGACGGGCTTATTGAGCAGGGCGGATCGCTGGTTCGTCCGCATGGGGAAGGCCGGACGCTTCTGAGTACTATTACCACCAATCCTGACGGTTCATTCAGTGAGGATATTACCGTTGGTGGGTCGATAAATGTGGTGATTAACGATCGGATTACGGCTCTTGCGTTCAGCGGGAGTGGCAATACATCAGAATTCAGTTCCAATCAGCGTGTGGTACCAACGGGCGTTGCTGTGAGCGGATATGTATATCACGATACGAATCACAACGGAACCCGGAACAGCGGTGAATCCGGTCTCGAATCGGTAACGATGGTACTGTATAACCAGAACGAAAATAACTGTAAGAGCGTGCGGACGGATGCAAATGGTTTCTACGAGTTTACCAATGTACTGAACGGAACTTACCAGCTGATTGAAGCCTTTGGTGAAAGTATTCCTACCCCGGATATTTGTACACCGGCAGCGGCCGATCCTGTGGGATTTATTTCCACAACCACCAACAGCCGGTCGGTAACGATCAACAACCTTCCGGAGAATCAGGATTTTGGTGATTTTGAAGGATCGAGTATCAAAGGAAATATATTTAATGACAACGGAATCGGAACCGGCGGCACGGCTAATGATGTGGTTAAGAATGGCGGAGAGCCGGGCATCAATGCCACGGTGGTAAAAGCGTTGAGCGGCAGCGGAGCTCCCCTGGATCAGACGACGGCCTCGGCCGGTGGAAATTATACGTTATATGTAGCTAAATCTCAGGTTCCTTCCGGCGGAACGGTCATAATAAGGGAAACAAACAAAGCCAACTTTATAACCATAGGCGGAAGCGCGGGAACGACAGGGGGGACCTATAGTAAACCCAATGATGAAGTGAGTTTTACCAATACAGTAGGTGCCATTTATACCGGCGTCAACTTTGCAGATGTGGAACAAAGCCGCCTGCTGACTGATGGCGAACAGAATATTCAGCCGGGCGGAACAGCCACCTTCCAGCACCAGTTCCAGGCAAGAACGGCGGGAGCTGTCACCTTTACAACATCTACGGCAACCGATCCGGCCGGCAACACCATTCCGGTAATCTTATACCGGGATATAAACTGTAACGGAGCGGTCGATTCGGGTGAGCCGGTACTTGACGGCTCGGGGCCTGTGTCTGTTACTACGGACCAAACTGTGTGCCTGGTTCTAAAAGTGACCATCCCCCTGGGAACAAGTAATGGCGTTATAAGCACTACAACAGTAGCAGCGTCGATGGATTTTGCCAATACCAACCCGGTTATACAGCAATCGCTCTCCCGCACCGATGTGGTGAATGTTACCGAAACAAACGGTGGACTGTCACTCATCAAAGCCGTTGACAAAGCGACAGCAGAGCCTGGTGAAGTGCTGACCTACACCATCACCTACGAAAACAACGGAAGTGATCCCATCAACACGCTTGAAATTGCAGACAACGTGCCAGCATTTACCACTTTTAGTTCAGCCAGCTGCGGTGTGCTGCCCAACAACCTTACCAACTGTACGATTAATGCGCCGGCGGCCGGGCAAACAGGAGCCATAACGTGGACGTTTACAGGCACGATGGCTCCGGGAACCTCCGGCGCGGTTACCTATCAAGTAACGATCCAGGATTAATTATTATGAAAAAACCAGAATACAGCGATGAACAAATGAAATCAATTTTTATTGTTGATGATGCGAAATGGCACAACATTTTGCTTGAAAAATTACTCGGTGATTGCGGGTATGAAGTTAAATCATTTACCAGTGGCTATGTGCTTTTGGAAAACCTGAAAGAAGAGCCGCCGCACCTGGTTATTTCTGATATTGATATGCCTGATATTAATGGGTTTGCCCTCTGTAAAATGATCAAGGAGTTGCCCGAAGGAGCTGATGTACCCGTGCTGTTTGTATCGTCGCTCGGGGAAGAAGAAGTGCGGGTCAAGGCCGAGAAAAACGGCGCGATTGGTTTTATACAGAAACCGTTTGCCAAACAGCCGCTGCTGGAAGTGGTGGCACAAAAGCTATAATCACCCGGTCGGAACCATTTCCGTTATCTATTGTTTAAGTTTATCCGATAAAATAATTAAACAATTTAAGAGGGAGGTTGTTATGCCATTAAACAAGTTGATTGATTACTTGGATGAACACGATAAAAAATATGTAGTTGTAAGGCATGCCCCGGCATTTACCGCGCAAGAGGTAGCCGCTTCGGCGCATATTCCCGGCAAGGATATGGTGAAGACCGTAATAGTGAAAGCCGACAATGAGATGAAGATGGTGGTGCTGCCCTCGACACATGATGTCGATTTCGACTCCATGCGGAATGTTTTAGGCGTCGATAATGTAGAGCTTGCCTCCGAAGAGGAGTTTGAAGATATGTTTCCCGATTGCGAACTGGGTGCCATGCCGCCGTTCGGCAATTTTTATGAGATGGATACCGTGGTTGCCGAAGTCCTCACGGAAGACGAGGAGATCGCTTTTAACGCCGGCACTCACAAAGAGCTGGTGAAGATGAACTACAGCGATTACGAAGAGCTGGTAAACCCGCAGGTTATACCGATAGGTGTGCGAATGCAATAATACATGCCACAGATATCCCGGGCGCATGATGATTTTGCTAAAAACAGGCTTCAGGGCAACAGCCTGAAGTCGTAATCCACGTCCTTTTTAATTTCGAGGTTGGGCAGATCAATCTTGGAGTTGCGCTCCTTTACCTCTTTTTCAAGCTTTTCGTAAAACTGCTTCGACATCAGCAGCCGGTCGTACTCCCGTCCATTCTCAAAAATATAGTCTTCAATTTCCTGTCGCACGCGTTCCATGTATCGCATAAGCAAGTAGATTAGTTATGGAATGAGTGAGTCTATATTGCTGATACTACATTGTTTAATGAAAGATCCCAAGCCTGAGGATGAATGGCAACGTTTTATCTATTAAAATAAAAACCCCTTGCAAGTCAATGACTTGCAAGGGGTTGAGTGCCCTGGACTGGAGTCGAACCAGCACTCCCTAAACGGGAACTGACCCCTCAAGCCAGCGCGTCTACCAATTCCGCCACCAGGGCAAGGGTCTAATTTTGAAAGGCTTCAAATATAGAGCTTTGTAATATTAAATCACAATATTCTATATCATAATTTCAGCTATTGGAGATCCCGGATCGGGTCCGGGATCACAAGCAAGCAGGTGTTTACTCTCCGGAAAGCTGCTTCCGCACGTATTCATTTTCGGGGTCCATCTTCTGGGCCTGCTGGTAGTAGGTGCGGGCTTTGGCGTCCTGTCCGGCGCGCTGCATCAGGTCACCCATCAGTATCCAGTTCTCCACATCTTTAGGGTTCGTCTTGATGCGGCTCAGCAGGTATTCGATGGCTTCGTTACCCTGATCGTCCATAATTTTGTAGAGCACCAGGTTACGGTGTGCCGCGGGCGAATCATCGAGATCAATTGCTTTTTCGAAATCTTTTCTGGCCGCCTCCAGGTCGTCGAGTTGCAGTTTAGCAAAACCACGCAGGTTGTAGTATCCGCTCTTCTCTTTTTCGAGAGCAATAGCGGTATCCAGCGCCTGGATACTTTTCTCCCACTGGTTCAGCTTCTGGAATACCATTGCCTCCAGGTGGTGCCCGTCGCTGGTGTTGGGCTCCATCTTTTGGAGCTTGTAAGAAATATCAAGGGCGTGATCGTAGTCGCCTTCGTGCAGCAGTGCTACGCCTTCTTCAAGTTGATCTTCGTAATTCATGTACGTGGTTTATTCGGGGTTTAAAATCGTGTCTCTAAAAATAAGGCTTTTATGGTAGTCCGCAAAGCGATGAATGGGGTCGATTTATAGTGCAAATGAAGTCATCATGAGCAACGCGAAAGACCTGTCAGGGTAATCTCCCTTATACTTGAGGATTGTTTATCTTTCTCCATTGAAGGGGGGGATGGCGGAAATAGCGTGGTATATGTCTCTTACGAAGATATATTCTAATAATGACAACCCTCCCTCGGCACATGATGTATGTGCCGAGTATTCCCTTTGTTAAGGAAAACTATCGGTATGTAATTAATTTAGGAAACCCTGTCGGAAAGAGCAGCTATTACTTCTTGTCGGAATCGTCCTCGGTAACATCTTCAAACTCGGCTTCTTCGATGTTGTCAAGATTACCTTTCTTGACGGTTCCGTTTTTGGAGGGGTTCTGGCGTTGACGCTGCTCTTGCTGTTTTTGCTGCTGGCGTACGTTTTTGAACGTCTGGTAGAAGAAGCGGAAATTGCTGTTCTTCTTTTTGCCGGCGGGACCAAACAAACGGCTGATATACCGTACCAACAGAATAAAGAAGATTGCAAGTATTATCGTCTTTAACATGATCAGTCGGGAATAATATTTATATGCGTGTTTCCTCGGATCGGTTCTTTAAATACCTGTTCATCAATATAATTCAGATGCTTTTCATTGTTAACAAAGTCAATCTCTGATGTATTAATGATTATAAGCGGTGATTTATTGTAGTGGTAAAAGAAATGGTTATACGCGTCGCTTAGTTCCTGCAAGTAGCTTTCAGAGATATGCCGTTCATAATTGCGGTCACGCTCACGAATATTTTGCATGAGGCGGTCGATGGACGACTGCAAGTAGATTACTAAATCCGGTTTGGCTGATATGCCCGACATAATATTAAAAATAGAATCATAGAGCGCCAGTTCATCATCATTCAGGTTGAGGCGGGCAAAGATGCGATCCTTGTCAAAAATGTAATCGGATATCGTGGTCTGATGAAACAAGTCTTTGCTGAGCATATTTTGCTGCTGCTTAAACCGGCTGGCCAGAAACGCCATCTGGGTAGGAAAAGCATAACGGTCGCGGTCTTTGTAAAACTTGGGCAGAAACGGATTGTCTTCGAACTGTTCCAGCACCAGTCGCGCATCGTGTCGCTCAGACAGGAGTTTTGCCAGTGAGGTTTTACCCACCCCGATCACACCTTCAATAGCAATAAACTCAAATTGATTTTCCATATTACCAGTCTAAGGTCGTTTTTTTCATCTGCAGCCCGGGTGCATTATCGATCAGCGTATCGATGTTTGTACCTGTTTTTGGATCGTTCCAATTCGGATGAATGTCCCGCAGCGGTTCCAGCACAAAAAGCCGTTTTTCATATTCTGGATGCGGAATAATAAGACTATCGTTTTGAATCACCAAGTCGCCAAACGAAATAATATCGAGGTCGATGGTGCGGGCGCTCCACCGGGGCAGATCGGGTTGTCGGCCGTGATCTTGTTCAAACTGTTTGAGTTTTGGAAGCAGAGTTTGAGGAGTGAGGGACGTGCTGATTGTGATCACCGCATTTAAAAAGTAGCGACGCGACGGCCCTACGGGTTCGGTGAGATAAATAGGGGATACCAGAATTTCTTTTTCCGATATTTTATTTAAAAACTGGTGTGCATCACGCAGGTGCTGGTGGCGGTTGCCTACATTTGATCCAATGGCTATAACTACCGAGTCCATGTGCAGGCCACCTCGGAGTATTCCGTCGGGGTCGGGAGCGGAGGGTCCAGTTTCCGAACGCGTACATCCAGTTTTAAAACCTGATTGAACCGGGCAAAAAGGTTGGCGCCTATTTGGGCGGCCAGCGTTTCAATAAGATGAACGGATGGCCCGTTCATCACCTTCCGGACAACTTCTTCGGCGTCTTCATAATTGATGGTAGCGGAAAGGTCGTCATCAAGCCCCGCTTGCTTTAGCTTGGTATGGAATACTAAATCCACTTCAAACGCATTACCCTCGGTTCGTTCTTTTTCATGGACGCCGTGCCTGGCGTGGTACTGCAGTCCGGAAAGGGTGAGGGTATCCATGTTGGGGTTAAAGCGTGGCAACTTCTATTTTCTGATGCAGTTCGTGTACAATGCGTTCGTGCTTGGCGCTGGTCTGCATGCGTTCTTCAACGGTTGAAATAGCGTGAATAACCGTAGAGTGATCACGCCCGCCGAAGTGAAGCCCGATGGTCTTCAGGCTGGAATCGGTGAACTGTTTGGCCAGATACATTGCAATTTGACGCGCTTCTACAATCTCCTGCTTCCGCGTTTTTTCGCGCACCTTGTTGGTATCAATATTAAAATAGTCGCATACGTATTCCTGTATTGATTCGATTGAAATCTGGGTTTTCGATTCTTGCACCATGTCTTTAAGCACGCGCTTGGCCATTGGCAGATCGATGTCATCGACGTGCTGCAGGGAAGCGTGTGCCAGCAGTTTTATGATGGCGCCTTCGAGATCGCGCACGTTAGATTTAAAATTATGTGCAATGAATTCAAAAATATCGTGGGAAAGGTCGATGCCGTTGTCATTGGCTTTGCGCTCCAGAATCGCGTATCGTGTTTCGTACTCAGGCAGCTGCAGGTCGGCGCTGAGTCCCCAGCCAAAACGCGAAATCAATCGTTCTTCAATATCGGGAATTTCGCGGGGTGCGCGGTCACTACTCAGGATAATCTGCTTGCCGTCCTGATGGAGTGCGTTAAAAATATGAAAAAATTCTTCCTGGGTTTTCTCCTTGTCGCTGAAAAACTGGATGTCATCAACAATCAGCACATCAATCTGTCGGTAAAACATGGTAAACTCGCTGGCCCGGTTATTCCGGATGGCCTGCACAAACTCGTTGGTAAATCCTTCAGACGATATATAAAGTACGGCCAGTTCATTGTTGAATGTCTGTTTAATCTTATTGCCGATACTCTGAATCAGGTGCGTTTTCCCCAGACCGGTTCCTCCATATATAAAGAAAGGGTTGAACGAGTTGCTGCCTGGGTTCTCGGCAATAGCCATCGCCGCTGATCGGGCAAGGCGGTTACAGTCGCCTTCAATGTATCGGTCAAAAACGTAATTGTTATTCAGGTTGGAATCGACTTTCGTCTTGCGAATACCCGGAATCACAAACGGGTTTTCAATCTTGCCGGGATTATATTCCGAGTAGCTGTTGATATCCTGTCCTTTGTCGGGCGGCATTGGTTGTTGCGGCAGTTGTACCGATCGTGTGTCAGCTTCATTGTCTGATTTTTCCAGCACAATGGAGTATTCCAGTTTTCCATCTTTTCCCAGTACTTTGGCCAGTGTTGAGCGCAGCATTTTATAGTAGTGTTCTTCGAGCCATTCATACCAAAATTGACTGGGAACCTGAATCGTCAACGTATTGTCTTCGAGCTTTACCGGATTAATCGGTTCAAACCACGATTTATACTTCTGATAGCTGATATTATCTTTAATAATTTCCAGGCACTGCTCCCACGCAGTATCAGCAGAAATAGTTTGCAAAATCCCTGAACCTCCTTAAAAAAATTTAATGTTTGCAGCAAGAGAATCCCTGCAGTTATCCACACAAAATGTTGTCGTTCTTTTTAACGACTGAAATGAAGATGATAATTTCCGAGACAGATGTCAAAAAAATATTCACCCCAAAAAGAAAAGTTATCCACAATACTCTAAACAGTATAAGTATATGGATACCAACGGATTAGTATTTTTTTTATGTTTCTGTCAAAAATTACTTGACACGCCATAATATTGCCCTAACATTGATTTTACCTTTTCGTAACAAGAGAACCTACTGAATAAAAAAGTTTTCAACAAGTTATCCACACGGTATTTTTAAGCTGGAGAAGCGGCTTGTTTTACTGGCGATTTCAGCTTGGAAAACAGTTGCAGGATTAACCTGAAAACTGTTTGGCAGCAGTGATAAAGCGGGGTTTGTTCTCGTAATCTTCATGGAGTGAGGCAGACCATTTTTCGGGTTCAAAAAGTGAGAGAATAGTATCTGAATAGCGCTCATGAATCTCAAGGTAGAGCTGTCCCTGATCACCGAGATGAGCGGCGGCACAATCGATAACATTTCCATACATCTGCTCAATGCTTTGGCAGAACAAAGCAAGCGCGGGTTCGTGGTCGGTTACCTGCGATTCGAGGGTGTCTTTTTCGTCTGGCAAAATGTAGGGCGGGTTGGAGACAATGATATCAAAATTGTGCCCGAGCGACAGGTTTCGCCACTGGGTGATATCACCTTTTAAGAATGAAATATCAGCTTCATTGGCAGCTGCATTTTTCCGGGCTGTGTCGAGTGCGGCGGCTGAAATGTCAAGTGCGGAAATACTCCATTCCGACCGTTCTATTTTTAGTGCAATGGGGATACAGCCCGAGCCCGTTCCGATATCAAGAACGGATAATGGTGAGCCGGCCGGATGCCGATCAAGGATAATTTCTACAAGTTGTTCTGTTTCTATGCGGGGGATGAGCACATCGGGTGTCACCGAAACACGGGCATTCATAAAATCACTATACCCTACAATGTACTGAAGCGGTTCGTGGGCGGCTCTTCGTTTTACCAGCGGCCGCAGGTCATCCAGTTCGGCATGTGTAAGCGGCCGATCAAACTTGAGATATAAATCGAGACGCTTAACTTGCAGTACTTCGGCCAGCAGCCATTCGATACTAAGCCGGGGATCGGGGATGTTTCGTTTCTTAAAATAATCGGTGCCCCATTCCAGCATGGACACGACGGTCCACTCTTGCACATCGGTGCTCATATAAACAGTCTAAAGTTAGGAGAAACTGTTGATTAATATACGCTATTAAAAACGGTCATTGTCCTGATTTGATCGGGACGAAGTAATCTCCACTTTACAATTAAAACGGAGATTGCCACATTTCATTCACAATGCCGTTCGTTTCCAAAAGTTTCTATGAGTTATCCTCTTCCGGCTCTTTTACTTTCTCTTTCTCTTCCTGAATGGTAAGGCCAAATCGTTTGGCAAAATCGAGAATAAAGTCGACGACTTCATCATCAATGGTTCGCTTCTCCTCGTCAAGGGAGCTGCCACGGAATCCCATGCGCCCGCCGGTTTTCTTGATTTCAAACCGCGTTTTTTTCCCGGTAAATGTGATGATACACGTTAAGGTAACGCTGGCGTTAATTTGTTTTTCGTATTCTTCATAAACAGCAACATGAATCGTATCATTATGTTTTGAAGAATCGTATTTGTACAAGTACTTAGGCTCAATACTATCAAACAACTGACCTGGCATTCTTTTTAACGTTCCTCCCGGTCCGTAAATGACATACTTGCTAACAGAATTCATATAATATATTTACTTCGTAATTAGGATGTGCATAAAGGCTTCAAACAGCCTGAATAAACGTTTTTATTCAATAATTGTCAAATTTATAGTAAGTTATCATTGAGCAAAGATATCCGTAAGGATAGGTCGATAAAATTTTTTTACTTATTTTTTTGTTTTATTAATAGCTGAACTTCTTATTAAAGTGTTTTCATTATGGATCTACAAACCTTTGTTAAAGCGAGAACCATCTCATCAGGCATCTTTCTGGCCATAATTTCGCTGGTTATTTTTTCCGGTCCGGTCCAGGCTCAGTTAACCGAACCCGATGTTCGTTCTGTTGATGAGCCCCAAACGCCACTGGATGAAGGACTGAACAACCGGATTGGCGGAAGTATTTTTGTTAATAATTTCGGGTTTGGAATCGGCGGTACCTACAGCCACGCGCTGGGCCAATATACTGAGCTCACGTTTTTTACGGGCATTACCGGCATCCGTGATGTCTCCGAGCAGAGTTTTCAGGATTTCTTTACCGGTCAGCGTATTGTTCCGAATAAATATAATCGGGCCCTGGGTTTTCCATTCATATTTGGATTGAAGAAGCGTATTTTCCCGAGAGAAATTGCCGATAATTTCCGGTTTTTTGTAGCCGCTTCGGGCGGTCCGGCTATGGCGTTTGTATATCCCTATCTCAATGATAAGGATAATAACGGGTACCGTTCATCACGAATTGTTGAAACTCCCGGCGGACGACAGGTGCAGGTGTTTACCGAAGAAAAAAACGATATTTTTAGCGGATGGGGGGATGGGTCTACCGAGTGGGGCGCCGCCGGTGAAATAAAAGTAGGCGTTGACCTGGGAAGTAATTTTAAACAGCAGTCTACGCTCGAGATCGGATATTTTTTCTACTACTTTGATCAGGGGCTTCAAATTATGGAGCCGTTCCGGCCAACCGGTTTCGATAGCGAGGGTTTCTCCACGGGACAAGACCCGTTTTTTGATGATCAGAAATTCTTCGGTACGCCGCAAATTAAGTTTACTTTTAGCGGCTGGTGGTGATATATTAATTTTAGAAGTAGATTAGATAGCCCCGGCGTTAACGCCGGGGCTATCTATTTTCAAACCATTTCTTCCTTTATAGATAAGTAAAAACCTTGTACATTTGAGCACAATTTCATCCGTCATCAAACCACTTTTATCATGAATTATATTGACGAAATCGTTGCTCGCCAGATTATCGATTCGCGGGGAAATCCCACTGTAGAAGTAGATGTAATATTGGCAAATGATATTGTTGGGCGTGCGGCTGTACCTTCGGGCGCTTCAACCGGTGAATATGAAGCAGTAGAACTTCGTGACGGCGGAGATCGGTTTTTGGGAAAAGGCGTACTGAAAGCAGTTGAAAATGTTAACACGACAATCGCCGATGCCTTAATCGGATATGAGGTTTTTAACCAGGTAGAGATTGATGAAGTACTGCTGGAGGTGGATGGCACCGAAAATAAAGAACGGCTCGGAGCCAATGCTATACTTGGCGTTTCTCTTGCTGCGGCCCGGGCGGCGGCAAATGCATTGAACTTGCCATTGTGGCGATATGTCGGCGGGGTAAATGCAAAGGTGCTGCCCTTGCCGATGATGAATATTATCAACGGGGGATCCCACGCCGATAACAATGTTGACTTGCAGGAATTTATGATAATGCCGGTAGGCAGTGCTACGTTTTCTGAAGCTATCCGGACCGGCGCCGAAGTGTTTCACCATCTTAAAAAAGTGTTGAGTGATAAAAACTACAGCACAGCCGTAGGCGATGAAGGAGGTTTTGCACCCGATTTAAAGTCCAATGAAGAAGCAGTTGAAGTAATTCTAAAAGCTATTGAGCAGGCAGGCTATACGCCGGGCGATGACGTTGTTGTAGCACTTGATCCGGCTGCATCGGAATTTTTTGATGAAGATAATGAAGTATATGATTTTCACTGGAGTGACGGCACCAAGCGCGATACGGACGACATGATTGGATTCTGGCAATCATGGGTCGATAGATATCCGATTGTTTCTATAGAAGATGCGCTTCATGAAGATGACTGGATTGGATGGAAGCATCTCACCGAAGCGATTGGCGACCGGGTACAACTGGTTGGAGACGATCTGTTTGTAACCAACACCGAGCGCCTGGCTAATGGTATCAAGCAGGGAGCAGCCAATTCAATTCTTATAAAATTAAATCAGATTGGTACGCTCACCGAAACGCTGGACGCCATTGAAATGGCGCACAAAAATGATTACACCGCGGTCATATCTCATCGTTCGGGAGAAACCGAAGACACAACGATTGCCGACCTGGCTGTTGCTACCAATGCAGGACAAATTAAAACGGGTTCGATGAGCCGGACCGACCGTGTTGCCAAATATAATCAGCTTCTGCGTATTGAAGAGCAGCTGAATGATAATGCTATTTTTCTCGGTAAAGACTCATTCGGCATTTAACACTGCTCATCTCGATTTACTATTGGCAGTAAACGGATTTCAAACGCTATACCAATTTTTTTATGCGCACAACCCGTACCGTTCTGCAAAATTTTCGAAATCATGTCGATACCGAAGTGGAGTGGGCCCCGCACATGAATGTGATTACGGGGCACAACGGTGCGGGCAAGACCAACCTCATTGATGCCATTCACTATCTGTGTATGAGTCGCAGTTTTGTGGCCTCCAGCGACCGTTATGTAGTTAACCAGGATGCACCCTACTTTACAATTAAGGGCCATTTTGAAGGGAATATACGCTCCAGTTTTGATGTAACGTGTTCCTACTCACGCGGCGAAGGCAAAAAGATATTTGTCAATGAAAGTCCGCTCGACCGCCTTTCGGATCTAATCGGGATGATACCGGTGGTTGTACTTGCACCGGAAGATAAAAAGCTGACCAGTGAAGGCCCCAAAGAGCGCCGCTCGTTTATTGATTCATTAATTAGTCAAATTTCGCCGGCGTATCTTAAAGACCTGCTGGATTTTCGGAAAGTTCGCCGGCAGCGTAACACATTGTTGCAGGAATACAGAGGGCCGCGCGAGGTTATTATCGAATATCTTGAGCCGTGGAATGCCCAGCTCATTGAGTATGGTTCGCGCATTGTGGCAAAGCGCACCGAAGTGCTGCATCAGTTTCAGGAGTACCTTGCCAAGCAGTATGAACTAATCTCCGGTATGCAGCACAAACCGCATTTGGAGTATCAAACTTTTTGCGAACCATCGGAAGATATTCAGGAGATTAAAGCCCGGTATGTCCGGGCGCTGGAGAAAGCACAGGATAACGAACTTGAGAGAGAGATCACCACCGTGGGGCCTCACCGTGATGAAATCGTTTTTTATCTGGATGATTTTGAATTGCGGAAATTCGGGTCGCAGGGGCAGCACAGGCTTTTTGCACTCTCGCTGAAACTGGCACAGCTTTTCTATTTTTCGGAGCAGCTGGATGACCTCCCCATTTTTTTGCTGGATGATGTATTTGGCGATCTGGACGCCCAGCGTACCGAAGTATTGTTGCAAGCTCTTATTGAGCATGCGGGCCAAACATTCATCACATCGGCAAGCCCGGTACCGTTTGATCAGTTTATGAACTTCGACGGCGAAAAGAACAGGGAATACACTGTTGACAAAGGTATGGTTACAGCGCTTTGATAAAGAGATTATAGGTGATAATGAGCAATTGTATCTCTATTTTAGGTTGAGCAAGAAATTAGAGCATATATAGAATAACACATTATGGCTCGATTCAGATCAGATCCTCCCAAACCGTTAAGCGACTTGGTGAAAGATTTCCTGGACGATGTTCCGCATCGGAAGCGTCTTAAGCGGGGAATGATTCTTTCGCTTTGGTCAGATATAGTGGGCGAAGCCATTACTGAACAGACCGAGAATATCCATTTTGAGCATGGAAATCTTGTAATACATGTAAAAAATCCGGCTTGGCGAAATGAAATTCATATGAAGCGGTTTAACATTGCAAAGCGGTTAAACGACAAGGTTGGCGAAAAAGTGATTAAAGAAATTGTGGTCCGTTCATGAGATCATGAATTTAAACTACCTGTACAACTATGTCTGATTACTTTAAAGATAAATTGAAAAAAGCTTGGCAGTCGCTTTCAAAAAAAAGCAATGAAGAGGCCATCTCTGGTATCGGGAGGGAAAAGATCATTGTCTTTTGCATTGCTCTTATTTTGGCATTTAGTATTTGGCTGGTTGTAAACCTAAATCGGGATTACAGTATTGAAATGAGTGTTCCTATTGTACTGGGTAATATCAGTACCGACCGGGCGCTTGCAGAAGAGTTACCCGATGAAGTGACGGCCAGTGTGAGCGGTGACGGCTGGAGCCTGATCAACGTCTACCAATCACCTCCGGAGGTTTATATTGATGTGACACAGCAGCGGGTGAACTTGTTTGAACAAATCAGGCAGCAGATGTCCACTAATTCTGAGGTAACGGTTCAAACGGTAGACCCGCTGTCTTTACAGCTGAACCTTGAACCGAAGCAATCTAAAAAAGTGCCGGTGATATCGAATGTGAGTGTGGAGTTTGTACAACAGTATGGATTCTTAGCAGAGCCGGTGGTAGACCCGGACAGTATTATCGTGCAGGGAGCAGCTTCAAGGATTCAGAACATCAATCAATGGCCTACAGAGTCGCTTCAGCTGACGGGCATTAATGAAAACATATCACAGGAAGTAGCTTTGAAGAAGCCAGCCTCTCTGATCACGTTGTCGCAGACAGAAGTGCAGTACAGGGGAGAAGTTGCTGAATTTACCGAAGCGGAGGTAACGGTACCGATTGAAACACGCGATTTTCCGGCTAATCTAAATGTAACCTTCAGCCCGTCATCGGTAAATATCAAATACCAAATACCGCTCCAGGAATATGTTCGGTTTAAAGACAGCCAACCGTTTGCAGCGTATGTGACGTATGCGCAAATCCAGCAGGATACCAGCGGTTTTGTGGATGTGCAGGTAGAAAAACTGTTAGATAATGCTCACCTTAACCTTCGAAAAACAGCGCCTGCAAAAGTGGCTTATTTTACCATCATAGGAAATTGACAAGCAGGATGGATAATACAGGTTCCTCTAGGGTTTTCAGTCATTAAAACTATCTGCATCCTGAACTATGCAACGTCTTCCAGTTTTTCTTTAAAGGGATGAATAACGTCTTCAATGGCTTTTGTACCACTGAAAAAAGAGAGGATCTCAAGGATTACTTCATCCACCAGCACATCGGGACAGGAAGCACCGGAAGTAATTGCAATATTAACAGGCTGATCGTTTATTGCCAGCCAATCTGCCGTTTCTTTTATCTCTTTATCCCACTGGTTAAAATGCCGAATTCTTTGCGGTCCGTCGATCTCTTCGGCATCGCGAATATGATACGTCGGGAAGTGGTGTTCCAGAATTTCAACCAGGTGCATGGTATTAGATGAGTTATACCCGCCTACCACGATAGCCAGATCTGCATTGGTTTCTGCCAGCGCCAGGGTTGCCGATTGATTTTCGTTGGTAGCATAGCAGAGCGTATCGGACGTATCAGCAAAGTGATCCAGAATGTTGGCTTCACCAAAACGTTCAACAGCTGCTTTTTTAAGAATATCCATCACTTCCTGTGTTTCGGTGGCAAGCATTGTAGTTTGATTGATAACGCCAAACTGCCGCAGATCTTCAAGTGGATCGAAGCCTTCGGTGCTTTTATGACCAAAGTATTCTTCAAAGTGAGCAACCGGTCGTTCTCCCGTCATGATATCTGCCAGCATCTGTGCTTCCCCCGGATTTAAAACTACTACGCATTCAGAATGGTCGGCGCTGTGCGAAAAGGTGGCGCGTGTTTCTTCGTGCTCGTGTTTTCCGTGGATTACCAGCGAGTACCCTTTTTTACCCAGTTGCGTACCGCGCTTCCACACCTTTTCTACAAAGGGACAGGTGGTATTAAACTCATAGGGATCAATGCCCTGGGCTTTTAATTTTTCCTGAATCTCCATGGTAGTGCCGAATGCCGGTACAATTACAATGTCATCTTGATTCAGTGATTTAATAGGAATCAATTCAGTACCATCGGTTTCAAACAAAAACTTCACGCCGCGGTCCAGCAAATCTTCATTTACCGTTGGGTTGTGAATCATTTCACTGAGCAGGTATATATTTTTATCTGGGTGCTCGGCAACTGCACGATAGGCGATGTCAATGGCATTTTCCACGCCGTAGCAAAACCCGAAATGGCGCGGTACCAGAAAGCGTACCGGCCCAAAATCGAGAACGCTTGGCTCGAGATCTTTCTTAGTGGGATCAGTGATCTTGTTTGCCTCCTTTACCTTTCGGATAATCGGTGACTGGTACATCTTGGGAATGTTGAACTTCTTGCGACCCATATGTATTAATTATTTGTACGTCGTAAAGTGTGATTTCCTGTTACAATGTGCAGGGATATACATCCGAGAAAAAAGGCTCCGGCATACCGTGCTTTCGCAACTTTTAGGATAAAATTGATGGTTAATCTCAGTCCTGTAATATACGAAGGTTAAAGGGAAACATCATGTGGAAGGAGGTTCTTAATTCAAGAAGCTCACGGCAAAGTATTTACTTTCAGGTTCCCGGAAGACCCTTTTTTATCTACCTTAGAGAACGTAATGGTGAATATAGTACCCTGTTCACGCTGAACGGAAATAGAGCCGTTAAGTTGTTTAACAAGTGTTTGAATGATCGTCAAACCAAGGGAGGTCGGGTTTTGTATATTAATCGATTCGGGCAGGCCAACACCGTTATCACTAACCTGCAGAATTACGCTCTTGCCTCTCTGGGAAAGTTCAATAGATATACGCCCTTTCTTTTTTGCCTCAAAAGCATGCAGGTAGGCGTTGATGAGCAGTTCATTCAGCAGCAGGCCGCAGGGAATAGCCTGGTTAATATTCAGCGGCACACGATCGGTTGCGTAATTGAGCGTAACGTGTTCATGAGTATCGGCAAAATTTTGGCGCACGTAGTTCACAAAATCAGTCAGGTATTCGTCAAGGTATACCCCGGTCAGTGCTTCGGATTTGTAGTACGATTCATGGATCAGAGCCATTGACTTTATACGCATCAGGCTTTCTTTAAGAATCTTTTTTACGGCCTGGTTGGTTGAGCTAAATGCCTGGAGTTCCAGCAGTCCGGAGATAACGGCCAGGTTGTTCTTTACGCGATGATGGATTTCTGACAGCAGCCGTTTCTTTTCCTGCAGCGATTCCAACAATTTATTTTCGGTCTCTTTCTGCTTTGAGATGTCTTCGAGAATACCGCTTAGATATTTAATATTACCCTGTCTGTCTTTGATAACTGACTTGGTAAGACGGGCAGAAATACACCGCCCCGACTTTGTGATATAGCGCTTTTCCGTTACATAGCTGTCCCACTCACCATCAATTAATTTTTTGTCTTTCCGATAGCCTTCTTGTAAATCATCCGGGTGAATAATATTGGCGATCGGCGTGCTGAGCAGCTCGCTACGGC